>JBBSEE010000781.1:0-1732 GCA_038239995.1 Chloroflexia bacterium
CCGCGCTGGTCGAGGGTGAGGAACGAGGTGCCCGCGTAGCCCGCTTCCAGCCCCAGCACGCGGTCAAGCTCTACCGCGTGGCCGCAGGTTTCGTGGATGGTATGCACCAGTTGGGAGGGGTGGATAATCAGGTCATACTCGCCCGCGGGGCAGGGGTCGGCGGTGAGCAGGGCGACCGCTTCGCGGGCAATATCGGCGGCGTGGGCGACTAGATTGAGGGCAAGGATATGCTCATAACCGGCGGCGTGGGTCATACAGCGGCTGGGCAGGCCGGGGTAGGTACGGATTTGCATCTCGCCATCACCCACTGCCGTGGCCGCGATGCCCGCGCCGCTCTCGATGCGGCTCTGCGCGATGTAGCTGCCCTCGCTGGTCGCCAGCGTCTTATCCTCGCGCACGAAGTCCATGAACGCCTGCGATACCTTCACCCCCGCCGTGGCGCGGATGCGGTCATCGGCTTGGGTCAGCAACTCCACCTTTTGGTCTAGCGAAACGGTGAAGGGGTCAATCTCGAATGGGGTGGTGTGCTGGGCGACGATGGGGGGGCGAAGGGGCAAGCTGATGCCCCCGCCGTTGACTGCGGCACTGGCGTGGGCGATGTCCACCGCCTGATGCACGGTGGCGGCTACGCTGGCGGGGTCGAGGTTAGGGCTGGCGGCGAACCCCCATGCTCCATGTGCCAGCACCCGCACGCCGAGGCCCGCGCTGACTTGGCCGCCCGCGCTGTCCATGTGACCGTTCTTCAGTTGGATGCGCTCATGTTCGCGGGTCGTATAGCGCACTTCAGTGTAGCTGGCCCCCGCCCGCCGCGCCGCCGCCAATGCTTGTTCCAGTAGCTCACGCAATCTCGCTCCCCACCTTGCTAAGTTGATTGTCACCGCAGTGTATCATCTGGGCCGAACCGATGTCAAGGCAGGCGCGGACTATTAGGCACAAATCAGATTGACAAGCCAACGGCCTTTTGGTATAATGAGGCGCACTGCAATGCGTACCGGCCCAGGTGGCGGAATCGGCAGACGCGCTAGCTTGAGGGGCTAGTGACCGCAAGGTCGTGGGGGTTCAAATCCCTTCCTGGGCACCAGTACACTAGGGCGGCTAGCTCAGTCGGTCAGAGCGCCTCGCTTACACCGAGGAGGTCAAAGGTTCGAGTCCTTTGCCGCCCACCGCAACACATTACGCTCAGGTAGCTCAGTTGGTAGAGCATGCGACTGAAAATCGCAGGGTCGTCAGTTCGAGTCTGACCCTGAGCACCAGCAGCAATCGGGGGAGGGCGCGAGCCGCTCCCTTTTTGTTTATCCCCGCGATAAGCAGTTAGCAAGCATCAGCTTAGTGCAGGGCGAGTTTATCCTGCGCTTCGGCAGGGCGTGATAAATCACGCCCCTACGTCAATTGTCCGCTTGTCCACTTTCAAGTCCGCTGGCTGCTGTTTATCCTGCGCTTCAGCAGGGCGTGATAAATCACGCCCCTACAACATTCATCTGTAACTCAAACCTCAAACCTCAAACCTCAAACCTTACTCTTCACTCGCATCCTCCGCCCCACCCGCAGCCCCCAGAACACCCATGGCAGTTCGGCAATCATCGAGCCGATGCGCGATAGCACCGCGATAATCAGGGCAATCGGCTGCGATATGTAAAAGCCGAGCAGGTAGACCAGCGTGCCTTCGCGCACGCCGAGGCCGTTGGGGGCGATGAAGGTGAGGAAGCCCACCGCCCATGCCGCCACGAAGCTC
>JBBSEE010000782.1:0-1725 GCA_038239995.1 Chloroflexia bacterium
CAGCAGGTCGCGCCAGCCGGGGGCGAGGTTCTGCACGGTGATGAAGTCGTCGAAGATATGCTCCCGATACATATCGGCCCGTCCGTCAATGAACACCTGCTGCTGGGGATAGAGCCGATAGATGAGGTATCCACCCCAGCCGAAGTCGTTGTACATCCGCACCTTGTTGGGTAGCTTGCTGAGATAGTCGGCAGCGGCGGCGGGGAAGGTGAAGCTAGTGTCGGTGCGCGGCGTGGCGCGGGTCTGCGACTGGGGCAGGTTGGTGAGCAGCAGGGTGAGAACTATCGCCAGCACTATCCCCACTGCCACATTTATCCGCCCCTCGGTGGCTTCCACCGGCTCGTCGTGGCGGCGGGAGGCCAGCGGCCATGTGCGAGCGATGCCCCTTGCCAACAGCGGCAGCACCATCATCCCATAAATGGGGGCCAGATACACCGCCTGCAAGCCCAGCACGGTGAAGGCGGTGAGGATGATGACCTCAGTGATGTCCACCCGCCGCCGCAGGCCTACCCGCCAGCTTGCCCGCTGCGCCGCGCTAACCGGGCGGGCGATGCCCACAATCGCAAGTAGGATGAAGCTGAGGGTGAGCAGTAGGTTACTATATTCGTGGAAGTTGGGCGACTGCCACTCTAGGATATAGCGCAGAAGCGGGTTCGATGTGCCGTTCAGCAGATAAGTAAGCGGGTAGCTCCAAAGTTCGAGCAAGTAGGGGTTGAGCAGGGTCGCCAGTAGACAGCCACCGAGGATGAGCAATAGGGGGCGTAGCGGCGTGGGAGACGGAGGTCGGTAGAGGTAATTGTTAGCAAACTCGCCCACGATGAACGCCCCCACCAGTGCGATGCCCATAAAGTAACTAGCGTGCAAGTTGGTCCACAGCACGGTGAGCAGCGGCAGCAGCCACAGGGCGCGGCTACGTTGAGGGTCGTGCTTGTAGCCGAGCAGCACGAGGTAAAAGCCGCCGAGGAAGATAGGGGCGAGTATCTGCGGACGCACCCCCCACGTAGGCGCGGCGTAGATGAAGTAGAGCAGCAGCAGCAGCAGACTAACCACCCGGTTCGCGCTGCGGCGCAACAGGCGATAGACGATTACCCCCGCCGCCGCCTGCAAGATACCGAACAAGATGGTGAGCGCAAGGTAGCCGAACCACTGCTGTAGCGCGTACATCACCACCTCGGTGAGCCACTCCTGCAACAGCAAGACGCGGCCCTCGGCGGTGAAGGAATAGACATCGTGGTGGGGGATGCCCGACTGCCAGATTAGCTGCCCATTACGCAGATGCCACCACACATCGGGGTCGGTCGGCGTGGTGAAAGGCAGCAACCCCACGAAGAAGATGAGCAACGCGGCCAGCATCGTGTAGCGGTGCCAACCAAGCGGAAGTGCTGAGTGTTGAGTGTTGAGTGATGAGTTTGGCATAAATTAAAAGTCCCACGTGGGGCAGATAAGGAGAGACAGGCCAACGAAGTCGAGCCAACGAATTAGTAAATAGGAGTTACGCAGTTGGCGGGTGGAATTATGCCTATTGACGTAGGGGCGAATCGCATCCGCCCTGTCCAACCGTGAACTCCAATAAAAAGAAGGGGAGACTAGCGGGGGTCTGGAGGGTTGACTTCCAGCGGCTGACCTACCACCATGCTAATCGCCCCGTCCGCAGGCGACGATACCAGCTTACCACTAGCCAACCAATGCTTCAGCAGTTGGGGGTCAACCCCCCAAACCCCCGCG
>JBBSEE010000783.1:0-1718 GCA_038239995.1 Chloroflexia bacterium
AGGTTTGAGGTTTGAGGTTTGAGTGGTTATGGCAGCGACTCTAGGAACGCGCGGCTCTTGGCGTTCATCACGTGGATGAACTCCTCGTTCCATGCGTGGCCCGCCTCGTGGACGTAGAGGATGCGGTTGGGGCGTTGCGCGGCAATCTGCTCTATCAAGGGGCGGGGGGCACTGAAGTCGTGGGCGGTGGCGAGGAACAGCATCGGCACGTTGACCTGCGCCAGCTTGGGTAGGGCGCGGTTGCCCATAATCGCGGCAAGGAACTGGCCGACGGCAGGGAGATTGGCCTGCTGCTTATGCTCGATGTCGCGCTCGGCCATTTCCGGTATCGCTTCGGGCGGCTGGTGGGCGATAATCTTGTGCATGAACTCGTTGTCGTGTCGTTGTCTATCCAGCAACTGCTGCCCCAGCTTGCTAGTCACAATCGTGCTGACCAATTTACGCACGGTAGGGTTGAAGGCAGAACCGTCAAACACCGGCAGGTGCAATATCATTGCCCGCACCTTGTGGGGGAAGAGTAGGGCGTACTCTAGGGCAATCGCCGCGCCAGTGGCGATAGTTTGCAACACTACCCCTCCTTCTTCCTGCCCCATTGGGGGGGAGGTTAGGTGGGGGGTATCTGGCACAAAGCGGGTGATTAGCTCATCCAGCCACGCGACATAGCCGGGCAAGTCATGTTGAACCGGCAGCAGGCCACTCTTGCCACCACCGGGCAGGTCGGGGAGCAGCCACCGCCAGCCGTCCGGCAACTCGGCGAGCAGCGGCCAGAACGAGTCGCACGCCCCCGCCAGTCCGTTCAAACCCACAACGGTATGCGGGCTGGTGGGGATGTCGCCGGGGGCACGATAGTCGCTATAGTAGGTGCGGGCGCGGGCAATATCGGTATACTCGCCATCCAGATGAGGGATAACCAATGTCCCTGCTTCCTGCTGCGCGACCGTTGCGCTCATCACTGGGTTGCCTCCCCGCCGGTGGCGGCCACTACCTTGGCCTCCTCGACCACGATGGCGTTGTCTATATCATGCTCATCTGCGTCGGCGGGTAGCTCCGAGGCATTCTTCACGATGTCCTGTGCAGTGCTGACCGAGTTGGTTCGCAAATCCTCGATAATCACCTGTATCACCCCCGCCAGCGGCACGGCCAGCAACGCCCCGGTCACGCCGCCAATCGCCTCACCTGCCAGCAGCGCGACCAGCACGGTCAGAGGGCTGATGCCGACTGAAGACCTCATGATGCGCGGCACCAGCACGTTGGCCTCGATTAGCTGGATAATCACCGAGTATATCGCTACGATAATCACCTTGTCGAAGCCGAGCGTACCTGCCACCAGCAAGGTAGGGATGGCGGCAACCCATGGCCCAATCACTGGCACTAGCTCTAGCAGCCCAGCGATGATTGCCAGAATGGGGGCGTAGGGCAAGCCGATGATGGTGTAGAAGATGAGGGCGGCGACCGCAATGGTGGTCATCAGTATCAGTTGGCCGCGCGTCCATGCACCCACCTTAATCTCGATGTCGTCCCAGATGCGCCGCAGCCGCCCGCCGGTTTCATCGGGGAAGAAGGAGGTGATGTAACGCTTCACGGAGGTGCGCTCGGTCATCCAGTAGAAGATTAGCACGAAAGCGATGATGGTGGTGAACACCGCGGTGGCAACCCCGAACACCGCCCCCGCCGCTCCCGCCCCCACACTGCTGGTCACTTGGCTGAAGTCGTAGCGG
>JBBSEE010000784.1:0-1713 GCA_038239995.1 Chloroflexia bacterium
CATCGCGCATCAAGTCATCTACCCGACAGAATAGAGCTGTGATAAAATCTAGTTGGGTCATGAGGCCACCGTCCTTTGCTTAAGTATGGTAACTTTAGCTTAGACGGCCCTCATGGCTCTGTCAACTAGCACAACTGATTACTAGCACCACCGTGAGCGCGACGGTCAGCCCCGCCAGCCACCATGTCAGCCCCTGCGTCAGCACCGCCACAAGGCCACCAGCGATGCCTCCCGCCACCAATATCGCGGACTCGAACACGGTCTGCCCCGCCGCTTCGCCCAGCCGCTGCTTCGCGCTCCAGCTAATCGCCGCCCCCGCCAGCCCTGCTGCCAGCGCGATGGTCAGTTCGGCAATCAGGGCGTGGGTAATCAGGTCAGCCATGCCTGCCGCCGCCTCCTTTATCACCCCACCAATCAGCCCCCCGGCTGGCCCGCCGATGATGCCGCCCACCAGCATAAATATACCTTTGCGCGGGTGGTTGGGATAGACCTGCGCCCCCACCACTCCGACGGTCAAGCCTGCGACCAGCCCCATCGCTAGCACGCTGAGTAGCCATGTGGTAGCGTTTTGGGCAAGGGCAAAGCCGAGGACCCCGACTAGCCCACCCACCAACCCATACATCGGCAAGCGGGGGAGGAAGCCGCTGAGTTGGCTATCCAGCCCGCCGCTGAGTTCGCGCATCCAACGGAAGGCGACGAGGTTGAGCAAGATGAACACCGCCCCGAACACCACCAAGGCGGTGAACACCCAACCCTGTATCGCGGTAAGCACATTCGCTAGTTGACCGAAGCTGTCCACGCTGACCTCTCCTTCTGCCGATGCCTCGGCAATTAAGCCACTCTAATCCGTCCCCTATATCATAGCACAATTCGCGGCATAATACAAGGGGGTTTTTATACGATTTTTGTTACAATTTTTGGGCAATCCCCGCCTTCTTGACAAGAGCAGCCTGATTGCTTACACTAACCTATGTTGCCCATCACTGTCGCTAGCGGACTCGAAAGCGGACAGGCGGACAGCGTTAATGCGTGGGGCGGGGTCAAGTTACGAGGAGCGTGATGCGTGGTAGCGAGTGAGTGCAATCTGCTCCTACACCAACCAATCTTTAATCTTTAATCTGACCATGGAGCGTGCTTATGTGCGGGATTGCCGGTATCTACAACTATGGGGCGAGTGAGCGGGTTAGTGAGGGGCAACTGCGGGCCATGGCCGACGCGGTCAAGCATCGCGGGCCGGACGGTGAGGGCTACTATATCGAACCGAACGGGTTGATGGGCATGGCCCACCGCCGCCTGAGCATCATTGACCTGTCGGCGGCGGGCAACCAGCCGATGACCAACCACGACCGCAGCCTGTGGATTACCTACAATGCCGAGGTGTACAACTACCTTGAGCTACGCACCCCGCTGGTGGCCGAGGGTCGCCGCTTCCACAACCAGACCGACACGGAGGTGGTGCTGCATCTGTACGACAAGTATGGCCCCGCCTGCCTCGACCGCTTGAACGGGATGTTCGCCTTCGCCATCTGGGACGAGCGCAAGCGGCAGCTATTCCTCGCCCGCGACCGCTTCGGGGTCAAGCCGATGTACTACTACGACGACGGCGCGGTGTTCGCCTTCGCCAGCGAGATTAAGGCCCTACTCACCCACCCGCTGATTAAATCGCGCACCGGGCTGAACCCCGCCGCCCTGCTCGACTACATCAACTTCCAG
>JBBSEE010000785.1:0-1712 GCA_038239995.1 Chloroflexia bacterium
ATTGACCGCAGTTTGGTGATGCCCGCGCCGCGATGAGGGTTAGGTCAAATGCCGAGGGCGGTGAAGAACTCCATTTGCGGCTCACCTGCTTGGCTCAATTCGTCTACGGTGAACCAATAGTCCACTTGGGTATTGCTCTGGAGCGTAGACCGTGTCCGCTTCGTTACCGATACTTCTTGCAGAACGAGGATGGTGGCAAAACCTTCGCTGGCTTCGCGGGCATGACCAAAGCTCTTGAGCATCGCGCCCAATCGCTCAAGAGCGGCGGCGGGGTCTATGCCACCCTTGACCTCAACAATCGCTTGTACCTTGCCATCGTGGCGATAAACTGCGACATCAGGGTCGCCTCTAAACTCGATGTATCTTCCATCGGTCAAGACAATGCGCTTGCTACCCTCGCTTATACCTGCCTGCGCCAAGCTATAATCGCGCAACCGCTGGCGTATCAGGCTTTGAATGATAGCCTCGGCCTGCTTACCGATGCTGTTCTGCGATGAGCCTTGCGCCTGCGCTCCCGCCCCCATTCCTCGCCAGATGTCGAACTCCCTCGCGTCTATCTCCTCATCAGCCTCTATCAGTGCGCTGATTATGGAGTTAAGGTGACGGGCAAGGAGCAGAGCAGCCTCCTGCTTAGGCATCGCTCCGCCGTCCTCATACCGCTTAACTGACAAGCGCACGTTACTCATGGATTTTTGGCTGACCATTGCCAGCATTCGGTAATATGCAACTGCGCGGCTAATACTGGTAAGAACCGCACTATTGGCAAACACCTGTACCGGCCTGATGCCTCGGTGAATGATACGATTCCATGCCTGCTCAGTTATGCCGAGTAGAGACTTGTCCCAGTCTAGCTTTTCGCCGTCAACGGACTCAATCTGTTGCGCTACTTCCAACATTCCCCATTCGTGCAGCTTCTGGTGGAACAATCTGCTCTTAGATAGCTGGTGCGCTAGCCATCGCTCTCGCGCGTCGTTTTCGGCCAACTCTATCGCTCCTTCGTCCACATCAACACGCTCTCGCGCACCGGCATCCGCCCGTATTTGCCCATCTGTTGGCTGCTGTTGCCCTTGTAGCGGGTGATGATTATCTCGTCCACGCGAAAACCGTAGGCTTCGGCTATCTCTGATAGTATCAGGTCTACCGGCAGATGTTCGCCCTCAAACCTTACATTACCTACTACCATTACCACTCGCGCTCCCACTGCTAGCACCCGCGACCATTCGCTGATTACTTGCTCCATATCCATGAAGTAAGCAGTCACCATCGCAGGGATGCGAGCGTTGTTTAGCCTATCACCATATCCTCGGAGGATGTCTACTACCTCGCGCACTACCGGGTGCTTGGCGGCATCACCCGGCTCGGACTTTGACTCGATGTGTGAGCGCAAGATACCAAAGCGCAACCGCTTCAGCCCCGCGAAATCGTCCACGAACTGGAAGGCTAGCTCAAGCGAATAGCTGCGCGTATAGTCATAGCGATTTACGTAAGGTGGGGAGGTGATTATCGCAGTGGGGGGCTGGGCGAATGGCACATCGTGGAGGTCGCGGGCATCGGCGACATAGACTTGTGGTGGGGTTAGCGTCTGCCCAGTGGGCATCATCTGTATCGCACGAACGTCATCCTCAGCATCTTGCACCTTGCGCCACATCGCGGTGGTGGGGTCAGCCAGCACCTTATCTTCGCGCAAGCGTAGGAATTGACCATCCTTGGTC
>JBBSEE010000786.1:0-1711 GCA_038239995.1 Chloroflexia bacterium
ACTGGTGGACCAAGCCAACAAGCTGGCCGACCCCGCCAAGCTAGCCGACCGCCTCAAGCTGTACAACCAAGCGGAGCAGATCTACCTCAAGGATGCGCCGATCGTTCCGCTCTATCAGTTCCAGACCGACTTTATGCTCAAGCCCGGCTGGAGCGGCTGGGGCTACAACGCCCAGTTCGTCGCCCCCTTCCGCTATCTGAAGAAGGGCTAAGGGGCTAGGCATGAGGCATGAGTGGGTAACTCTCCACTCATGCCTCAGCCACCCAACCTACGTGTAAGGGCGGGATGAAACCCGCCCTTACAGGGCGAGCGCAACCCGCCCCTACGCAACAAAAACGGCTGTTCTGACTCTTGCTCATCCCTGACCATCTAAAATCCAAAATCTAAAATCAGAAATCTAAAATCATATGACTCAGTACATCATCCGCCGCCTCTTTGGCCTGTTCTTCGTGCTAGTAGGCATCGCTTTGCTCACCTTCCTGTTGATGCACGCCGCGCCGGGCGGTCCGTTCAGTGGCGAGGGCAACATCCCCCCGCAGGTGCAGGCCCGCATCGCCGCTAGCTATGGGCTAGACCAGCCGCTGCCGCTCCAGTTCCTGACTACGGTGTGGAACTTCCTGCACGGCGACTTTGGCGTGTCCTACAAGCAACAGGTGGGGGTGCCGGTGTGGGATATTATGATGATTGGGTTCGGCAACTCGCTGCAACTAGGCCTTTGCGCTTTCGCCTTCACCATCTTTTTCGGGCTGCTGTTCGGCATCTTGGCCGCCATCGGCCAGAACACGTGGCTGGACTATACCACGATGGGCATATCGCTGGCGGGCTACTCCATCCCCAACTTCGTGCTGGGCACCCTGCTGCTGCTGCTAGCCGCCACCGTGCTTAACCCCATCCTCCCCTCTGGGTTGCAGCTACCGATTGGCGGCTGGATTAAGGATTACGGGTTGGGGGCGATTATCTTGCCCACCATTGTGCTGTCGCTGCGTCCCACTAGCATCTTGGCGCGGCTGACGCGGGCCAGTATGCTGGAGGTAATCCGTCAAGATTACATCCGCACCGCATGGGCGAAGGGGCTAGCCGACCGCGTGGTCATCCTCCGCCATGCCCTGCGTAACGCCCTACTCCCGGTCGTCACTGTGCTGGGCGATGAACTGGGCAACCTGATTACTGGCAGCATCGTGGTCGAGCAACTGTTCGTCATCAACGGGCTGGGCCAGCAATTCGTGCGTAGTGTGCGCGACCTAGATTACAACATCATTATGGGTACAACCGTGTTCTATGCCTTCATTGTGGTGATTATCAACCTTGCGGTGGATATACTGTACGCCTTTATTGACCCGCGCATCAGCTACACGAAGTCGAGGGTATAAGCGATGGCTGAGGAACAAAACATCAAGCGCGACCCCGCCGGTGTGCCGTTGGATGATAGTGCGATGGACGAGTCCAACGTCCCTGCCCGCCGCGCCCTGCCGGTGGTAACTACCGCTGGCGACGATATTATGATGGGACCAGCCAACAGCTTGTGGCGGGAGGCGTGGTTGCGCTTGCGACGCAACAAGCTGGCGGTGGCGGGGGCACTGATCATCATCCTCTTCGGCCTAGTCGCCATCTTCGCCAGCTTCATCGCCCCCTACTCCTACGAACACCAATTCTCCGTCACCGAGATAAAGGCGTGGGGTCTCTGCCCCGACACCGGACGCTGCACCGCTAA
>JBBSEE010000787.1:0-1708 GCA_038239995.1 Chloroflexia bacterium
AATCCAAAATCTAAAATCCCAAATCTAAAATTGTCGGACGTAGGGGCGGGTTGCACTCGCCCATGTGACGTGCAACAAGGTTAATCCCAACTAGCAAGGTTGATAGACATGACCGCCAAGAGCAATCCCAACGAAATAGACACCCTCAGCTTCGAGCAGGCCTTCGCCCGCCTTGCCGCCGCGGTAGAGCGGCTCCAGAGCGGCAACCTCAGCCTAGAGCAGGCGATTGCCGAGTTCGAGGCGGGGCAAGCACTGGCGGCGCGGTGTAGCCAGTTGCTGGACGAGGCCCAATTGAAGGTCGGCCAAGTCAGCGTCACCGTCCCTATGGTCAGCGAGACGGCGGCTAGCTACAGCGTAGACCTGTTCAGCATCTCCACCGCCACCAGCAACGATGGGGCGGCAGCAAGCGAGGGTGAGGACGATTGGGACAAGGACATCCCGTTCTGAGGGTAGAATGAAGAAGGTAGAATCAAGAATGGGTGGATGCGTTTCGCCCCTACAAAGTTGGCATTATGCCGCAAATCCTTGCCTTTAACTCAAAACTCAAAACTCAAAACTCAAAACTAATCCTCCTCGCCTTGCTCATCATCCAGACCATCGCGCAGGCCCAGCCACCTGTCCCGCCGCCCGCGCCGGTTGCTGCCCCCGATGTCGCCAACATCATCCCCACCAACCCGAAAATCGGGGTGCATACCCGCCTTACCGATGAACCCGACCCCACCAAGATTGACCAGACCATGCAGATGGCGCGGGCGATGGGGGCTAGCTGGGTGGTGGAATACTTTCCATGGTCCTACCTGCAACCCACCGATGCCAACCACTATGACTGGCAACACGCTGACCTTGTGGTCAACGCCGCCGCCGCCTACTCGCTGACCCTCATCGCCCGCATAGACGGTGTACCCGCGTGGGCGCGACCGGAACACCCCGACCCGCTGCGGTGGCGTTACCTCGATGCCGCACATTATGCCGAGTTTGCTCGCTTCGTGGCCGCCTTCGTGAGCCGCTATCTCGACCGCGTGCATTACTTCATCATCTGGAATGAACAGAACACCGCTGCCGAGTGGGGCAACCGCCCGCCCGACCCCGCCGCCTACGCCGACCTGATGCGGGCGGTCTACCCCGCCGCGAAACAGGCCGACCCCGACGCAACCATCCTGTTCGGTGGCCTCGCCCCCACCCTCGAACCACGTGGCAGCAGTGTGGCGATGAACGACCTCGATTATCTTGCCGCCTATTATCAGGCAGGGGGTGGACGATACTTCGATGCCCTCGCTGCCCATGTCTATCCCCTTACCATCCCGCCCGCGCCCCCCGATGACCCGGCTGAGGCTGATAGACTCAACTTCGCCCGTGCCACCCTGCTGCACGAGGTGATGAGCGCGAATGGCGACAGCGGCAAGCAGTTGTACATTACCGAGGCGGGCTGGAACGACTCGCGCCGCTGGTCATACGCGGTGCGCCCCGCCCAACGCATCAGCTACTCCATCGGCGCATATCAGCAAGCGATGAACTGGGATTGGTGCCCCTCGGTCAGCCTATGGGCCTTCCGCCTGCCCGCCCCTGCCTACACTTACATGGACAACTACACCTTCGTCGCCCCCGACTTTGTGCCCAAGCCGATATATCTGGAGGTGCAGAAGTATGCGCTGGGTCAGTGAGGGATGAGGCATGAGGCATGAGTATCTATCTCCCCTCCCGGTGGGGG
>JBBSEE010000788.1:0-1706 GCA_038239995.1 Chloroflexia bacterium
GCACAACTGATTATCTAATCTGATTATAGCAGTCCTTACCCCAAGCGTCAAGCCGTCACCCTTCGCTCACCGCCGAGTAAATCTCACCTAGAAAGCGGCTAGGGATTGTTGCCAGCAATCGCGTGTGGGCAAACCCGCATTCAGCAGCCAATCGCGCCCACGTGCCGTATGACAGTGGGTGGGGCACCCAAACGTTGCCCTTATCCGCATTGTACTCGACCAGCACTAGCCGCCCGCTGGGGCGTAGATAACCGCGCAGCCGTCGCACCACCGTCGCCTTGTCACGCACGAAATGTAGTGAGTTTGCCATCACTATCCCATCCAGTGGAGGCAAGTCCAGCGGCTGGGTGAAGTCGGCGACGCGGTAATCCACCGTTACGGCGGGGAAGCTAGCCTGCATCGCTCGCTGTTGTTCGCGCAAGGCGTGGCTATCCTTGTCCAGCGAGTATATCGTCCCGCCCCCGCCCAGCAGGTCGGCAAGGGCAAGGGTGAACGCGCCGCCACCAGAGCCGAGGTCGGCCCACACTCGCCCCGCCACCCCGCCGCGCAGCAGATTAACATGGTCGTGATGGTTCATCGGTTCACCTTGATATTACTTGCATAGCAAAAGGGGCCTAACCCATTGTCGGTCAGACCCCTCTTGCCGGAGAGAAAGGAAAGGGTGAAGACTAATTCTCTTCATCATATATACGTTGCAAGGGCGCGAGGGGATTTATCGGCGCAATGCTCAGTTAGGGCTGAACCCCGCGCCCGGCTGATTCAGCGCATCGCGGAAGGGGGCAATCATCGGCTCCATCTCCGGGTCGAGGGTGACGGCTTGGTCGAGCAAGGGTTGGGCTTCGGGGTAGCGGCCCATCATGCACAGTATCACCCCGGCACCCGCCACCGCCTGCGCGTTGTGCGGCTCAATCTGTATCGCCCGCTGAAAGTCGGCCAACGCTGCCGCGTAGTCGCCCCCCTGCCCCAGCAAGCGGGCGCGGTTGGAGTAGGCATAGGAGTTGTCATCCTCCAGCGCAATCGCCTGCGTGTAGTCGGCCAGCGCGGACTCGCGGTCGCCCAGCAGCGCGTAGCAGGAGCCGCGATTGTTGTAGCTGTCCGAGTCGGCCATGCCCAGTTCGATGGCGCGGCTGAAGTCGGCCACCGCCTTGTCGTAGTGGTTGAGTTCGATTTGAGTGAGGGCGCGGGCGTAGTAGGGGGTGGGGTCGCCGGGGGCGAGGGCGATGTAAGCATCGAAGTCGGCGAGGGCGAGGTCGGGCTGGCCGCTCTGCATATAGGCGACCCCGCGATTGTTGTAGGCCTTGATGTAGGTGGGGTCGAGCAGCAGGGCTTGGTTATAGTCGGCAATCGCGAGGTTGGGCTGCCCCTTGTCGGCGCGGATGATACCGCGATAGACGTAGGCTTCCGGGGCGTTGGGTTGCAGCGCGATAATCTGCTCAAAGTCGGCCAGTGCATGGTCCAGTTCGCCCAGTTCGTAGTAGGCATCGCCGCGCACGCTGAGGGACTCGACATCGTGGGGGGTGCGCTCCAGTTGGGCGTTGGCCTCGGCGAGGCGGCTCTGATACAACTCGCGCTCATCGGTGATTGGCTCTGGTTGGTCGCTCATGGGGAGATTATACCGCATCGCCCGCATCGTCCGCAATGGCACGGAAGGCGGCGGCGAACTCGGCATCGTGTTCCACCAGCCACGCGAAGTCGGCAGCATCAGC
>JBBSEE010000789.1:0-1705 GCA_038239995.1 Chloroflexia bacterium
GGGGTAGGAGTAATCGTGGGGGTCTGGGTGCGGGTGGGAGTGGGGGTGGCGGTGCGGCTGGGAGTGGCGGTCGGGCCGCCCGGTGTCCATGTCGGGGTGGGGGTGGGGACGACTAGCTGCTGATGCCCTGCGTAGATGTCCTCGGCGTTGTTGCGGGTATCGGTCCAGTCCGCCCACACGTCGGTGTTGGTGGAGGACACGCCGATATAGTCGCCCGCCGCGTTGTTCGAGTCGCTGGGGATGCCGATGTTCAGGTTGAAGTTGACATCCGTGACCCGCTGATTGGCGGAGAAGGTGGCCCCGCCGTCGCTGCTGGAGGTGTAGTATACGTCGTTGAGGGTATTGCCTGCATCGTTCCGCATATCCATGAACACCACATCAATCCGCCCGTTGGGGGCGACGGAAATCGCTGGCTCGAACTGGTCTTTGACCCCGGCGGGGTCGTCGTTCAGCACGGTGGCCGCGCTCCATGTGGTGCCATTGTTGGTGCTGCGGGTAAAGTAAATGTCCCAGCCGCGTGTGCCGTTGTTGCGGGCATCGGTCCACACCACGTAGATGTTGTTCGCCCCCAGTGTGGCGGTGCCCGACTCCGAGGCGGGGATGGTGTTCACCCGCCAGTTGCGCCCGCCGCGCTGGCTGACCCCGACCACGCCGGTGGCCACGGTGAGGGGGGCATTGAAGCTGACCCCGCCGTTGGTCGAGCGGGCTAGTCGGATGGTCGAACCGCTGATGTAGGTAACGTTGAGGCTGCCGTCCGGCTGCACCGAGGGGTAGAGGAAGCCCTGCCCCACGCTGGCAAACTGGGCGGCTGCCGACCATGTGTTGCCCCCGTCCGAGGAGTAGGAGCAAACATCGCTGCTGCCGGTGGTAATCCACCAGCAGACATACAGGCGATTGTAGAATGGACTAGTGGGGGGCTTATCTATGGTCATCCAATTCTTGTCGTCGTCGCCGCTATCTACGCGCACCGCGGTACTCCATGTCAGCCCGCCGTCGGTACTCTTGGTCACGTAATTGCCGAGGTTGTTGGCGTTATAGACTAGCGAGTTGACGTACACATTGTTGCCCGCGGCATCGAACTGCACCACTGTGTCGCTGGCGTTGATTACCCCAGCCCCCGCTGGGTAGTTAATACCCTGATTTATCCATGAGTTGCCGCCGTCGGTGGTAGTGTAAATCCACACGTTCTTCTGGTTGCCGTCCTCCGGTCGCCAGTCCTTCGCCGCCGCCACCACGTTGTTGGGGTTGTTGGGGTTGATGGCGATATGCGGCTCCTGCTGCGAACAGTTGGTGAAGGAGCCGTTGCACAGGGCATTGTTGTCGGTGACAGCGCGGAAGTTGGTGAAGGTGAAGGGGGGATTGGGGCTGCCCGGCAGCGGCTTGAGCCGTAGGTCGGGGCTGCCACTGGGGATGAACGGCTTCGCGCCCTTGCCTTCAAGTATCTGATGATTGACCGGCGCGGATGAGGGGTCGCTCGCTTGCGGCACGCTGCTGGCCGCGGATGGCTGGTCGCTGGGCTGGGCGGCCACCCGACTGATGCTGAAGCTGCCGAGCAACAAGCCGAACAGGGCCAGCACGGTGAGGATGGGGGCAAACTTCTTCATATCTTCTCTTCTCTCTTTCTGCGGGGATTAAGGCGGGGATTAAGAATGAAGAAGGTAGAATCTAGAATCTGCGCTGTTCTGCTCTGGATTCTAGATTCTAC
>JBBSEE010000790.1:0-1701 GCA_038239995.1 Chloroflexia bacterium
ATCTCGCGGCCATAATTCTCGTTCAGGCTGTCGGCGGAGCTATAGGCGTTGTCCAGATAGTAGAGCATCGCGGGGCTGTGGGCACTGGCAATCAGCAGGTCGCGGAACTTGCCCAGCGCGTGGGCGCGTATCACCCGGCGGTCGTCGCTGGTCTTGTACCAGATGCAGTCGTCCTTGTATTGGTTGATGTTAAAGTGGTTAGTCCAGAAGTCCACCATCACCTCGTACAGTTGCCGCTGGCTGTACACCGCCCGAATTATCGCTGCCTGCCACAGTTGGCGGGAGCAGCTATAGGAGTTGGGCGGGTTCTCGCTGTCGCCGGGGTATGCCATCCTCAGTTGCGCGTTGTCCATGTTCAGGCTGGCAAGCGGGACGAGGCGAAGGTCGCAATCGCGGTCATGGATGTGCTGGTAGTTAAGTTGCTCCTCGATATAGGCGGCCCGCCCGATTTGGGCCACCCGCGCTAGCTCGGCGGGGGTTGGCCCGAAGCTGATGCGCTTGAGCAAATGGTAGTCGGGGCTGACCCGATAGCTACCGGACGATGCTGGGTTGGCGGTGGGGCTGGCCGCGTGCGCCTGCGTCGCGCCGACTGGCTGCCACATCGCGTTCAGTATCCCCAGCGCGGCGGTGAACTTGGCCCCGCCCACCATGAAAGTGCGTCTGCTAAAGTCGTTGTTCATCTGATGCGCCTCCTTGCGGTCACGAATTGCCGATGTTGCCATCATAACCCAGCCGCTGGTTAGTTGCTGGATGCAATTCGGGCGCAAAGCCGACGCTTAGGCGACGCTCTACATCAACTGGAATTGTGGCGCGGCCAACATCACCGCCACCGCGAAGGGGACGCGCTTGTCCCACTGCCGTCGGTCATCACCTACAATGGTGGCGAGGCGGCGGGCGTGGGCGGGGGCGAGGTTGCCGTTCAGCAGCAGGGCGGCGAAGCGTTGCACGAGGTCGAGCGCGTCATGCGGCTGCCACTTGTCTACCCACGCCTGCACCGGCACGGTGGTATCCTTCAGTACCCCGAAGACGAGGCCTGTGCCGAACTTCCACCGCCCCAGCAGCCCGTCGGTGGTAATCCAGAAGCTGGCGGCATCGGGATAGCCGGTGGGGAAGTTGTAGCCGAACAGCGGCTGGCCCAGCTTGTCGAGCGAGTAGACCATCAGGTCGCCCGCCTTCGTCTCCCCGCCGAGGGCGCGGATGCTGGCGGCGACGTAGCGGAAGGGAGAGCGCATCTTCTGGCCCGCGCTGGCGGCAAACTCTGGCGATAGCAGTATCTGGCGTAGCATCGCCTTGATGTCCCCATCGGTGGCGATGAAGGTGTTCGTGACCGCATTGACGATGCTGGCAGGGGGATTGTCGGCGATGAAGTAGCGGCATAGCTTGGTGGCGATGTGCCGTGCGGTGCTGGGGTGGCTGGCGAGGATGTTCAGCACGTCATCCCCATCCTCTATCCCCCGCCCCGCCGCCAATATGTGCCCTAGCACCACCTTCAGCCCCTTGTCGTGGTCGGTATCGTGGTACTGAAACTCGAAGCTGGGGTACTTGAATAGTCCCTGCGCGTGGTCTATGCTCCAGCCGCTGAAGGCACGGGCGACGTTACGCACATCCTGCTGGCTGTAGCCGCCCTCCACCCCCAGCGTGTGTAGCTCCATAATCTCGCGGCCATAGTTCTCGTTCAGGTTGTCGCCGCTGCTGTAGGCG
>JBBSEE010000791.1:0-1698 GCA_038239995.1 Chloroflexia bacterium
AGATTAAAGATTAAAGATTAAAGATTAAAGATTAAAGATGTAGATGGTGATACTTTTACCCTTCTTTCATCTTTTATCTTTAGTCTTTAATCTCAGATGAAGTATCGCCTCATACATCAACGGGCCATACTCGCGGAAGCCAAAGGCGCGATAGAGGGATTGCGCCGCCCAGTTGCCGATTGTCACCATCAGCCCGATGCGCTGGTAGCGGGGCTGGGCGGCAGTGAGGGCGGCGGCAAACAGGGCGCGGCCCAACCCCTTGCCCCGCCATTGGGGGGCAACCGACACGTCCAGCACCCACACCAGCGTATCAAGCGGTGATTTGCTCTCATCACCAAGCATGATACTGCCCACCATCACCCCGCTCCCATCCTCGGCGATAAATGAACAAGCGGTATCGAGGGTGGCGTAGTCGTTGGCGAATATTGCCTTCATCATCGCGGCGGCCTGCTGCGGGCTGCTGCTCACCATATCGGCATCGGGCGTACCCGCGTAGTTACGGTAGGCCATCTCCGCCAGCGCAACCTCATCAGCGGGTGTAGGCGGGCGCAGGGTGATGCCATCGGGCAGGCGCAAAAACAGGGGCGGGCGGTCAGCCAGCACCATGGCCATGCGGGTGCGGGTGTTCTGCTTGAAGTAGGCATGGATAAACAGGTCGCTGTATATCGCGGGGTATTCAGTGGTGATGAGGCGGCCCCGTTCGCGGGCGAGGGCCACGATTTGCTGCATTACCGCCGCCCCGTACTCCTCTTGAAATTCCTTGCCGATGTAGAAATAGCCTAGCTCCACCACATCGGCCAGCATCTGGAAGCTGAACCGCGCCATCGGGGTGTCGCGCAGCCATGCAAGGTAGCCGCCCTCTGGGGGCAGGGGCGCGGGGCTGAGTTGGTCCCAATCAGCTTGGGTGGCGAGGCTGAGGGTTATGGGCGAGTTGCTCATCACTCGGTTTCTTCGCCAATCGGCAGTTCCTTGCCATAGCCCTCGTCGCGCACCACATCGGTGGCGCGGTTACGCTCGTCCACGAACACCACTGTGGGCGGCTCAAAGTGGTCGAGGGTAGCGAAGGTGAAGATGGTAATGATGTCGCCAACTAGCCCTTGCCGCGCCGAGCCGCCGTTCAAGCTAATCGTACCCCCGCCGCGCGGCCCGGCAATCGCGTAGGTCTCGAACCGCGCCCCGTTGGTGAAGTTGCTGACCAGCACCTTTTCGTAGGGTTCGATGCCCGCCAGTTCCATCAGGGCGCAGTCAATCGTCAAGGAACCGATGTAATTCAGGTCGCTCTCGGTCACGCGGGCGCGATGTATCTTGGCCGATAGATAGGTCTTCAAGCACCACTCCTGTTAAGTTTATCTCTAGCGCGAGGACCTTCAGGTAGCCCTCATCGTTAGCCGAGGTGGGGAAATCGAGGGTCGGTTCGCGGTAGTAGCCCTTTACCATCACGGTGCGGCCCGCCGCCTTCACCCCGTTGAAGGTCATCTCGCGGAAGCTGCGCCGATTGATGCCCGCGTTGTTGGTGCAGGCCAGCAGCAGCCCGCCGGGGGTGACGATGCGGGCGGATAGTTCGGCCAGCTTGCCGTAATCGTGGGCCACGCTCATGCTGCTCCCTTTCGCGGTGCTGAAGCTGGGCGGGTCGAGGATGACCATATCGAAGCGTTCGCCGCGCCGCTGGAAGCGATTAGACCAATCCAGCACGTCGCC
>JBBSEE010000792.1:0-1693 GCA_038239995.1 Chloroflexia bacterium
GCTCTCGGCCTCGTGACTGGCGGGGGTAGCGGTGTTACCCCGTACCCGTAGGGTCTTGCGGAGCAGTGAGTGACCGCTGCGGTGGCTGTCGCCGCTGCCGTTGGTTTGGTTCGGGTCTTGGTCTTGAGTCTTCATCAGCGTTAAACTCCCCTAAGTTTGAATCACAAGCGAGGCTGGATGAATGATGAATGATACACCGATAATCACGTAGGGGCGGCTAGCACCGGCCCGCTGGGGTGCGCTTTTGGGCGCAAGCTAATATAGGGTCCAGACCCTCTGCACCTGCCAATTGTACAATAAATGCCTATCTCGCGCAAGTTTCCGCCTTGCGCCTTGCCCGGTTATCAGTTAATATATCTGCAAGGCGGCGCGGATGTTGGGTCAATCGGCAAAATTGGGCCAACATTGCGGTGGGCTGGCGGATATATAGTTGGGGGTTTGCCCGCCGTGAAAAACCAGCCAGCGGATTAGGTTCAGCGGAGCAGCGGAGCAAGCGGAAGGGTGGTATATAGAAACTCCCACCGCCAATCCAAAATCCCAAATCTAAAATCTAAAATCGGGAGTCCTGTGACGGACGAGCGCGAAGCAATCTGCCAACTCAAGGGGGGCGACATCGGCGGGCTGGAAGCCTTGGTGCGCTTGCACCAGACTAAGGCTCTGCGCGTCGCCTACCTCATCGTGCGCGACCACCCGCTGGCCGAGGACATCGTGCAGACGGCATTCCTGCGGGCCTACGAGCGCATCCATCAGTTCGATGCCGCGCGTCCGTTCGCGCCTTGGTTCCTTCGCTGCGTGACCAACGATGCGCTCAAGGCGGTGGCGCGGCGGGACCGTCATGTTGCCCTCGACTCCGTGACCGTGATGCAGCAAGTAGAGCAGACCGTGGCCGAAATCGGCTTGGACGAGATGATGGCGGCGGGGGAGATGAGCGAGGTAATCGCCGCCACCCTCAATCGCCTCTCGCCGCCGCAACGCGCCGCGCTGGTACTGCGCTACTACCTCGGCCTCAGCGATGAGGAGATTTCGCAACAGCTAAATTGCGCCCCCGGCACCGTGCGTTGGCGGCTCAGTGTCGCCCGCCAGCGGATGCGCCAGATGCTCCCCGATTGGCTGACCCAGTCGGCAGAAAAATAGCCCTTCGGCATCCCCCTCTACCTGCGGGTGAGGGTTAGCCCCTCGGCATCCCCCCTCAACTTCGGGAGAGGGTTAGCCCCTCAGTATCCCCTCTCCCTCTGGGAGAGGGTTAGGGTGAGGGAAGGAGACTGCAATGATGCGTGACCATGTTAAAGAGCAGTTGGTGAAGCAAGCCCTAGCCGAACACGCCCGCCGCGAGGTGTCGGATAGCCGCGACCTGTGGCCCGCGCTGTACTCGCGCCTGCAACGTCGCCGCCCCGGCAGAGTGTTCAACCTCAGTGCCCCCAGCTTGCAGTTGCGCCTCAGCCCGCTGGTCATCACCCTGCTGCTGCTGGTCGCCTTCAGCTACGTGCTGCCCGCCACCCTCAGCCACAACTACACGCCCGTCTACGCCAGCCCCACCGCCACCAATATTGCCACCGCGGTGAGCAGCACCCTGACCCCTACCATCATGGTTGGCGATGCACATGATGATGCCCCGCGCCTCGACAGGGCGAGTGCCACCCGCCCCTACGACAAATTGGCTGCGCCAGTGGCGACCATGATACCGCCAGTCGCC
>JBBSEE010000793.1:0-1687 GCA_038239995.1 Chloroflexia bacterium
AAGCGATAGTCCTTATCGTAGGGAGTGTAGGCGGCGGGCGGGAAGTTGTAGAGGTACTTGCGCGGCAACAGGTGGGGGCCGAGCGATGAGGTGGCCGCCACCCCGGCATCGGTGGGCACCATGGCGATGAGCGACTGGGCGGCGGCCACCCGTGCGCTGCTCTCCCCATAGCGGAACGCGCTCCACACCGGATTGCCCAACGCAAGGTTGACGATGAGCGCGGCGGCGAGGGGTAGAAATAGCAAGTTTTGAGTTTTGAGTTTTGAGTTATGAGTTATTTTAGCATTTGTATGGGTAAGATTTGTCCCGTCCCCACGCCCAACCTCTTTTGCATGGGCAAGATTTACCTCATCCCCACGCCCACTCATGCCTCGTGCCTCATCCCTCATGCCTACTAGCAGCCGACGCAATCTAGCGTAGCCAAATATCGCCCCCACCATCAGGCCGGGGATGAGCAGCATCTGGTAATGGGTCTGGGGGTCGAGTTGCGAGGCGCGATTGGTGAGCAGGTTGAGGGCGAAGGTGGGGAGCAGCAGCAGCCACGCGGGGGGATAGAGCAGCCCCAACAGTGCGGTGGGCAGAAACATCAGTAGCACGTACCACAGCTTGGGGGCGGTGAATACTAGCTTGGCGACATCGAGCGGATGGGTGACGATGTACTTGACCACCCCCCCGAAGCTAGTCGCCCCACCGAGGTGGCTGTAGTAGCCAATCAGGAAGTTGCTGCCCTGTCCGCAACCGTTGCTGCCCGGCTCCTCCACGCCAGTCGGGGAGGGCGGCATTGCTGGCTGGGTAATCACGTTCGTACCCGCGCTGTTCACGCAAGGGTAAGTAAATGACGGCACAATCGCGAACACTGAGATGAAGAAATAGAGCAGCCCGCCGAGGAACAAAGGCGCGGCAAAACCCCACTCCCACCGCAAGAGGCTGGGATTATCACTCCCCTCCCGCCGGGAGGGGTTGGGGGTGGGTGCGTGTAGCGCATCACGTCGTAGCCCGAACAGGGCGTACAACCCCAACATCGCCACCGTAAGTGCCACGTCGGTACGGGTGAGCAAGGCAAGGGCGGCGAAGATGAGGGTAGGCCACAACCTGCGATGATGCAAGAAGTAGAGGGCGAACAGCAAACAGGTAACGGCCATGGGACGCATATATTCGGGGAACAAATTGACGTACTCGATGGTGGGGTTTAGCAGGTAGACCGCCGCGAAGGTCACTCCCGCCAGCCGTGAGCCAATCGCATCGCGGGCCAGCAGGTAGACCGGCCATGCGCCAATCGTCATTACCAGTGTCTGAAGTAGCGACATGGTTTGGGGTGAAGGGAACAGCGCGTAGAAGGGGACGAACAGACCCAGCATCGGCATGAAGTCCATGCCAAACACCACATCGGTGAAGTTGAAGCGCGAGTCGAAGAAAGGTTGGCCCTGCGTGGTCGCCCACACCGCCTGCTCGTAGTCCACTTGGTCATAGCCGTAGCCGAAGTGGGCGTATTTGTACCATTGCGCCGCGAACATCACCACTGCGTAGCCGACCAACATCACCGCCAGCGCGATGTGGGCGCGGCGGTCGTTCAGGTCGGTAGCCGGGGCATGGGCTTGTTGTTCGGTGGGTGCAGCAGTCATCTCAGCCTCGCATACACGCATACATTGGCATCAATCTAAGAAAAGAGGGGTGAGCTTCGGGGGTC
>JBBSEE010000794.1:0-1679 GCA_038239995.1 Chloroflexia bacterium
AAACGTGCCAATTCAACCCTAGCCCATCGTAACTCAGCCCCCCGCCCAACCTTAAGCCTCTCCCAGCGGGAGAGGTTTGGTGAGGGAGAAACGTGCCAATTCAACCCTAGCCCATCGCAACTAAACCCCCCGCCCACACTCAGTCAATATCGCCTCAAGCACTGCCTCAATCTGCCCATGCACCTCAGCATTACTGAAGCGCATCACCCGCCAACCGCGCTGCTCTAGCCACTCGGTGCGAGCAGCGTCATAATCTGCCTGCTCTACGTGGCTATCGCCGTCAACCTCGATGATGAGGCGCGAGGTGAAGCAGCAGAAGTCCACGATGAAACGGTCAATCGGCTGCTGGCGGCGGAACTTGAAGCCAAGCTGACGGTTGTGCAGTCGCGCCCACAGTTTAGCCTCCGCCGGGGTTTGCGGGCGGCGTAGTTCACGGGCGCGGGCGAGTATCAAAGGGTTGGTATAGAGTTGCTTCTCTTCGCTCATTAGGCTATTCTTCGCCGGGTGGTGGCTTAAGATGGGCTGGGGTTGAATGGGCGAGCTTCTCCCTCACCAAACCTCTCCCGCTGGGAGAGGCTTTAGGTTGATGCGCTTCACGCGGGCGAGGGATACCCGCCTCTACGTGATGGTTGGTGGTTGCGATGGGCTTTGATGTGCTTCAGCATTCTCCCTCACCAAACCTCTCCCGCTGGGAGAGGCTTTAGGTTGATGCGCTTCACGCGGGCGAGGGATACCCGCCCCTTCGCCTTACACCCTCAACTTTCAACCCTTAAACCCTAACTCAAACCTCAAACCTCAAACCTCAAACCTATCGAGTCGCCGCCTTGCGCTGGCTGGCTTCGGCCACGTAGGCGAGCAGTTCGTCGAGGGGGCGGGTGTTAAGGATGTTGGTCGCCTCGGCCCAGCCGCGCCGCGCCATGGCTACGCCTAGTTCGGCATCGTAGGCGAAAGCGTCGGGGTGGTGGGCATCGCTGTCTATGGTGAACATCACCCCCGCCTGCACCCCCCAACGGATGTATTGGGGGTCGAGGTCGAGGCGGTCGGGCGAACCGTTGATTTCGAGGCAGGTGCCGGTCGCGGCGGCGGTGGCGATGACCTGCTCAAAGTCAAGGTCGGCGGGAGCGCGTTGGCCGAGCAGCCTCCCGCTGGGGTGGGCAATAATGTCCACATGAGGGTTACGCATCGCGTTGACCATGCGGGCGGTAACTTGTTCGCGCGGCTGGCGCAGACCGGCATGGACGCTGGCGACCACTATATCTAGCTCGGCCAGCACCTCGTCGGGGTAATCGAGGCTGCCATCGAGGTTAATCTCCATTTCGCAGCCGTGCAGCAGGCGGAAGTTCAGCCCCTCGCGCTCAAATTGGGCGTTCAGTTGCTTAATCAACTCGGTCTGCTGCCGCACCCGCGCGATGGTCAAGCCGTTCGCCACGAACAGGGACACGCTATGGTCGGTGAGGTTGGCATACTGATAGCCGAGCGCGGCGGCGGCGCGGGCCATCTGCTCAATCGTCTTCACCCCATCCGACCAATCGCTATGCAGATGCAGGTCGCCGCGCAGGTCGCTGACGGTGACAAGGTTGGGTAGGAGGCCAGCCGCGGCGGCTTCGATTTCGCCGTTCGCCTCGCGTATCTCTGGGGGGATGAGGGGCAGACCCAACGCGCCGTACACCTCCGCTTCG
>JBBSEE010000795.1:0-1675 GCA_038239995.1 Chloroflexia bacterium
CACCGACATCGGCAGCGGCGATGCGGCAATGCAGCCGATCTACTCGCCCTCCGGCGGTTGGTCCACCACCGATGATGCGGTCAAGCTGGTGCCAACCCACTGCCCCTTCTGCGGGATGCAGTGTGGCATGAACCTGAAGGTGGACAGCGAGGGCCGCGTGTTCGGGGTCGAGCCGCGCGACTTTGCGGTGAACAAGGGTCGGCTCTGCCCCAAAGGTGTGGTCGCCTACCAGCAAATCAACCACCCCCAGCGGCTCACCTACCCGATGATGCGGCGGGGGGGCAAGGGCAGCCCGCTGGAACGCTGCACGTGGGACGAGGCTCTGGACTACATTGCCCGCCGCTTCCGCGAGATACAGGCCGCGCATGGCGGGAACGCAGTCGCCGTCTACAGCGGCAGTTCGATGACCACCGAGAAGGCCTACCTGATGGGCAAGTTCGCCCGCGTCGCGGTGGGTACCGGCAACATTGACTACAATGGGCGGCTGTGTATGGTCAGCGCGGCGGCGGGCAACAATAAGGCCTTCGGGGTAGACCGCGCCGCCAACCCGTGGAGCGACATCGCCCTCGCTGAGGTCATTCTGCTGGCTGGCTCGAACACCGCGGAGTGCCACCCCTTGACCATGCCCTACCTGTGGGAGGCGCGAGACCGGGGCGGCAAGCTGATTGTGGTAGACCCCCGCGTCACCCCCTCGGCCCGCACCGCCGACCTGCACCTGCAAATCCGCCCCGGCACCGATGCCGCCCTCGCCAATGCCATCCTGTACGAGATGCTACGCCACGATTGGCTGGACCACGACTTCATCCAGAACCGCACCGTGGGCTGGGATGAGCTAGTCGCAGTGGTGGACAAGTACCCGCCCGCTAAAGTCGCCACCCTCTGCGGCATACCGGCGGCCCGCATCGAGCAGGCGGCAGAGATGTGGGGGCAGGCGCAGACCAGCTTCCTCGGTCATGCGCGGGGCATCGAACACCAGACGCACGGCACCAACAACGTGCTAGCCTACATCAACCTCGTGCTAGCCAGCGGACGCATCGGGCGGCCCGGCTGCGGCTACGGTACGCTCACCGGACAGGGCAACGGGCAGGGGGGGCGCGAACACGGGCAGAAGGTAGACCAACTGCCCGGCCAGCGCAAGTATGATGACCCCGAAGCGCGTAAGTACATCGCCCAAGTATGGGGCATCAACGAGGCCGACTTCCCCCCGCCCGGCTACGCGATTACCGACATGATTGAGCCGATGCTTAGTGGTGAGATACGGGCGATGCTGAACATCTGTAGCAATCCGATGGTGTCGCTCCCCGACCAAGACGCAATTCGCCGCGCCCTCACCAACCTCGATCTCTACGTGGTGATTGACTTCTTCATGTCCGAGAGCGCGGAGTTGGCCGACATCGTGCTGCCCGGCAGCGTCTGGGCCGAGGATGAGGGCACTACCACCAACGTGGAGGGGCGGGTGATTCGCATCAACCAAGCGGCCAACCCCCCCGGCGAAGCGCGAGTGGATTGGCAGATTATCTGTGACCTCGCCGCGCGGCTGGGCAAGGGCGACAAGTTCAACTATCACTCAGCGGGGGAGATTTGGGACGAGCTACGGGTTGCCTCTAAGGGGGGCAAGGCCGACTATTATGGCATTACCTACGAGAAGATTGTGGCGCAGGATGGGGTGTTCTGG
>JBBSEE010000796.1:0-1674 GCA_038239995.1 Chloroflexia bacterium
AAGCCCTAGACTACCGTACTCCGGCTGAGGTATACTGGGGCGACCAAAGCCAGCCGGAACATCAATAACCAACCAACAGAAAGGAGAAGAACCTACCTTACAAGCCGATAGTAATTGGTCTAAACAATGGGTACCACCGTAGAGAGCGACGGCATAAAGTTGCACCTTCTCACCATCCCGCCCGCGCCGCCGATACATCAGCGCAGCACTTACTCCCTCGTGGTGGGTTAGGGTAATGGCCTCGCCTCCCTTTATCAGCAAGTTAACCCGTTCGCGCGTCCAAGCAGGCTGCTGGCCTTGCAGCAGCCAGTCCATAATTAGCTCCGACGCGGTGGGGCGGATATGAGCATCGCTCACGGGAGAGGGAAGCGCATCCGCCGCCAGCAGCAGGTCAAGCACATCACGGCGCGACTTGAACCCCGCGCTTGCGCCCAGTCGTTGCGCGGCTGGACTCTGCAAGGCACTTCTAGCTGAAGTGTGGTCAGACCAGCGGCGTGGGCTACCGCCAACTGTCGCGTCAGCATTGCTTTGCCTGCGCCGCGCCCGCGATATGCTGGCACGATGCCGAAGCCCCCCAGCCAGCCCCGTCGGTCACGGGTCGCCAGCATCGAAGTGCCCACGAAAGTGTCGCGGTCGAACATCACCACCGTGCTGCCCATGTCCATGTTGTTGTATTGGTAGTAACGAGCAAGCTCCAGCGGGGTTTGTTGCAGCGGAAGATAAGATTGCTCATAGCTGCGGTTGACCATCTCCGCCAGTTGCGCTATGCTGTAGCTCAAAGCGTCAGTGAAGGTGTAGTTGCTCATCAGTCAAGCTCGACCTTCATTTCATACTGGCGGTACTCCTCGGTGAAGCCAAGGTCTTGGCAGGCGAGGAACAGGGTGCTGTCTTGCGGCTGATTTTGGAGGCGGACGAAGGGTACACCTTCCGCCGCGTGGCGCAGCATGGTGGCGAGGTCATTGGTGCTGGTGCGGTCAATCAGGGCGGTGGCGAGGATATGGGCGGTGTCGCCGCGCCGCTGGTAGAGCATCGCCGCGGTCGCCCCGCCCGGCCTGCTGGTGACGATGGCCTCACCGCCCTGCGCCAACAAGCTGACCCGCTGCCGCGACCATGCGGGTTGCTGCCCCTGCATCAGCCAGTCCATGATGTACTCCGCCTCGGTGGGGGTAATCTGTGCATTGCTAGCGTGGCGGGGGATAGCATCGGCGGCGATGTGCAGCCCCACCAACTCGCGTTGTTTCACGAACCCGGCGTTCTCGTACAAGGTAATCGCCCGCGAGTTCTGCACTAGTGCCTCTAGCTGTAGCTGGCGCATCCCCGCGGTGCGGACTACCTCTAGGGTGTGGGCCAACATCACCTTGCCCGCGCCCATGCCACGATACTCCGGCACGAGGCCGAAGCCACACACGTAGCCGCGTTGCCCCCGCCGCGCCAGCATGGACATCCCCACAAAGGTGTCGCCCTCGTGCATCACCACCGTGCTGCTGAGGTCCACGTTGTTGTGCCAACAGTAGCGGGCCATTTCGGTGGGGGTGCTATGAATAGGGATGTAATATTGCTCGAAGCTGCGGTTGTCCATCTCCGCAAGCTGGGTCATGCTGTAACCCAGTGCATCGGTAAAGGTGTATTCGTTCATGCCCTGATGTTAGCAGATTTCGCCGCAAATTGCCAGCC
>JBBSEE010000797.1:0-1668 GCA_038239995.1 Chloroflexia bacterium
CATCCTCGGCCTCGGCGCGGGCAACAACCCCGGCGAACATCACGAGTATGGCTACACCTTCCTCCCACCCGCCGCGCGGGTGGCCCAAACCGAAGAGGCAGTGCATATCCTCAAGGCGTTGTGGCAGGACAGCCCCGCCACCTTCAGCGGCAAGTATTACACGATTGACCATGCCTACTGTTCGCCGTTGCCTGACCGCCCTATCCCGCTGATGATTGGGGGGATGGGCGAACAGAAGCTGCTCCGCCTCGTCGCCGAGTACGCCGATTGGTGGTGCTGCGACATCGCCCCGCTGGAGGTGTTCAAGCAGAAGAACGCGGTGCTGAACCGCCATTGCGAGGCAGTGGGCCGCGACCCTCAAACCATCACCCGCGCCATGTCTACGTGGCTCAGTGTCGAGGACGACCCCGCGCGGGTGGAACGCTGGGACAACCTTCACATCGTGGGCGGCAACCTCGACGCGGTGGCTCACCAGCTTGAGCAGTACCGCGAGGCCGGGGTGCAACACTTCCAGCTACGCTTCGTGGACTACCCCAGCAGCGCGGGGCTGGAGCGTTTCCTCAGCCGCGTGCTGCCGAGATTGACGTAGTGAGAGGATGACCAGCCAGCGGATTAGGTTCAGCGGAGCAGCGGACAAAGCGTCTAACGTAGGGGCGATGCGCCTCCGCCCTGCTGATGTGCATCATCGCTCATCGGAACTAAACCCGCCGCCACCTACCAATATCGTCCGCTTGTCCGCTTTCGAGTCCGCTGGCTGGCCTCCGTTGCCTGCATAACGAGTGGCTGCATAGCGAGGAGCTTCCGCGATATGTACCCTAAACGCATCCTGTTCGTGTTCGCGTGGCTGGTGGTGGGGGGCGAGGAGACCGAGGTGCGCCTGCTTGCCAAACACCTCGACCCTGCCCGCTATCGGCTGGAGGTGGTGGCCTGCTTCCGCAAGCCGAATATGCCGGAGCAGACCCACCAGTTGCTTGAGCAGATGGGGGTAATGGTAGACCGTACCCCCTACAACCTATCGTTCGAGGACACTGTTGCCTACCTTGCGGCCAAGATACCCACCTATGATGCGGTGGTCGCCTGTCAAGCAGTGCCCGATGTCTACCCCGCGCTAGACCTATTGGCCCAGCGCCCGCCGCTGATTGAACACGGCGGGTTGGTGGATGAGGCCAAAGGGCCGAAGCATTACACCAACCGCTACGTGGGGGTGTGCTACACTATCCGCACTGCCGCCGCCGCCCAGATGCCCGACCGCTCGCCGCACGCCCTAGAGATACCCTCGATGGTGGACCTTGCCGAGTTCGACCCGCGTGACCGCGCATCGGTTCGGGCGGAATGGGGAGTCGCGGACGATGCCCCGCTAATCGGCTGGGTGGGGAGGCTAGACCGCAAGAAGCGGGTGGAGGACTTCATCCGCGCGGCGGCGATTGTGCATCGCCAGCACCCCACTACCCGCTTCGTGGTCATCGGCGGCCCCGATGCCTTCATGCCAGAGTATGCCGATGCACTCAAGTCATTGGCCGCCGATTGCGGGCTGGGCGCGGCGATGCTGTTCACGGGAGACCGCCCCGATGTGCCGCGCCTGCTGACTGGGCTGGATGCGTTCTGCTGGCTGTCGCACGGCGAAGGGATGCCTCATGTTATCGCCGAAGCGGGGGCGGCTTGCCTGCC
>JBBSEE010000798.1:0-1665 GCA_038239995.1 Chloroflexia bacterium
AGCTCGTCGGCGGCGGCGCGTACCGCATCGTCGTTCACCCCCCGCCAGCCGTAAATCGGGAAGAACACCGCGTCGGTGTCCTCCTCTATCTTCGCGTTGTTGCCCTGCCGCCATACCCAACGACGGGTTCGCACCTCGCCGCTATCATCCACATAGACGAACTCGCCCACATCCGGTCGCTCTAGCTCATCCTCGCCGCCCAGTGGGGTGAAGAAGTCGCCATTGCGGGCGGGGCGGAGGTAGAGGTCGCCCTCAGTACGGTTCAGGTCGTGTGCGCCAATCGGCAGCAGGTACTTGAGCGCGACGCTGTTGGCAAGGTCCACCACCGGACTGACGCGCGGCATCTTGCCCTTCACCGCGCGGCTTGCCAGTCGCTCTATCGAGGAGGGGAACTTGTTGGGGTTGTAGCCCAGCGCGGTGAAGGCATCACGCCACGCCTTAATCGCGGGGTCGGCCCGCAACTGTTCGCCGCTGCCGAACCGCTTACCGATGTCGCCAACCGCCTCATCGAGCAGCAGGTCAATCGCCTCATCGTCCACCATGTCGAGGTTGAGGCCATAAGCGACCACCACCCCGACGTAGACGTTGGGGAATCGCTGGAACACATGGCGGTCTATACTGAACTTCATCATGTACCTCCTTCTCGCGCCCACTCCCTACCCATCCCAATGGGAGGGGAGTCTCGTCCTCCTCCCGATTGGAGGGGGCTGAGGGTGGGTGATTCTAAGGCAGAGGGTACGTAAAAAGCCCACCACCCTTTCGTTATACCGTGAAAGGACGGCGGGCCTCATCAGCACGCGCGTGGTACCACCCTTCTTCGTTGCCGCCGCTTGGCGACAACCTCATTGGCGCGATAACGGGCGCACCCGACAGGGCCTACTGGCGGCATCACGATGGGCGAGTACAACAACCCGCCCCTACGATTAGCTTGCGTTCGACCTGTGGCTCAGGAGGGTAGTTCGGCGGTCGGTGTGCGGCAGCCCTTACACCAATGCGGGCGGCTCTCTGCGATTGTCACCACTGACCGACTACTGGGTCTCCGTCATCGCCTTGTGGTTTGTGTGCCCCATTATAACCGCGCGGGGGGCGGGTGTCAATCGGTCGCGGGATGTAGCCGCCAAGTTTTGGGATTGGCTCGCCCAATCTGGTATAATGTTAGCACATTATTTCTATGGGTGGGGGATAAGATGCTGGCAACTGAAGCGCGAAGCGAGACCATACCTTACCGTGAGATACTCGCCGAGCGGGAGCGACGGTGGCATCAGCGGCCCGACAACAAGCTGTACGGTGATGGCGGGCCGACATGGTTCGTCAACAAAGTGGGTATTGCGCTGCCGTTCTCTACACAGGGGCTGGTGATGCCCACTCTGTGGGGGGCATTGGCGGGGCGGGCGCACGACCTCGCCAACTGGCACGACCATCTAGTGGGGCAGGTGTGGAGCTACAAGGATACCGCACCGGGTCGCCGCGAGGTATGGTACGGCAAGTTCATCAAGGGCAAGCCCACCTTCATTAGCCTGCAACTGTTCCCCGCCTTCTACGCCCTGTCCAGCAACTATGGCGAGCTTGACGATTACCTAGAGGACTATGCCGATGGCCGCTTGAGCGACGAGGCCAAGCGGGTGTACGAGGCGGTGGTCGCCCTCGGCCCCGCCAGCACTACGG
>JBBSEE010000799.1:0-1662 GCA_038239995.1 Chloroflexia bacterium
TACCGGCGCGGCCATCCACCGCCAAGCCCAGATAACCCCAATCGTAGACCAGCTGCATGCGTTGCACTGGCTTGTAGCCGCGAGCAGCCCACACCCGCCGCACTTGGCCGATTAGCCCGAAGCGCATCTCGTCGGCCCAAGCAATCGCCGCGCTGCCGCTGACTTGCTGCTGGTACAACTCCGCAGCTAGCCCCCCTTTTTCCACCCCGCTTGGGCTTGGTCATCGGCTTTGAGGGCATGGGGACGCGGTACTTTCTTCTTCACCCGCAAGCGGCGCAACAAACTGTAGACCCCGCTACGGCGGTAGTGAGCCTGATACTTGGCTGCGAGGTGGCGTTTAATATCCTCGGCAGTATGGAACTGGCCTTGATTGATGTCAGCGAGCAAGGCTTGTTGCTGCGCGGCAGTGAGGCGAGCGGGTACGCCTTGCCTACCACCGTGGCGATGATTTAGCACGGCACTAAGGCCAGCCTGACGATACCAGCGTAGCCACCGTTGCACCGTGTCATAGTGAACCGCGAGTAGCGGGGCTACTGCCCCGATGCTACGACCTTCACGCACCAGCCAGAGGGCGTGCAGACGGGGGCGTAGCTCCGGGTCAGTTTGCTTGAGGAACAACTGCTTGAGGGTAGCGGCATCTTCGTGCCAATCAATCTTCAGTGGGCGACCACGCATTGTCCACCTCCTTTGGGTGCTACCCTATTATACTGCATCTCCTCAGCTATTTGGTATTACACTATCTTTGCACCTTGTGCGCGGGTCTATATACAGGTTGTGGTCGGTATCTTAGGCGAACGCAAGATGTTGCGGCAAAAACCAAAGGTGCAGTGATAGTGCATCTTATCTAATAGCAGAATCTTTACCGAAATTTGCAGATTTTCGGAAAACCTATTGCATTAAGGCGAAAGGTGTGCTATAATTGATGCGTATCTGTGTTATGAAATAGTGGATGAACTACAAAAAAGGAGCGGACGGGATGAAAACCCGATCTATTACTCTTCACATAGTAGCTCTTCTAACTTGTTTCGGACTCCTTGCCACCTCTAGCACATCAGAACAAGCGTCTAAGCTAACTACCTCTGCCGTAAGCTCAAGCAGCAAAGTGGTATCCGCACCTTCTCTTCTGGCATCAGAACATCCAAATAAACCCATATCTTTTCCTCAACCCGAATGCACCGAGCCTTTTAACGATATTCCAAACTATGGACCCCTTTTTGATGCTGTAAACTATATGTATTGTCTTGGGGACGTTAGCGGTTTCGACCCTACACATTATATGCCCTCAGCTAATGTTACAAGAGGCCAACTTACCAAGATTATTGTTGAAGGATTCGGATTCCGATACTATGACCCTGGCAACCCTAGTTTCAGCGATGTACCGCGTACTCACCTGTTCTTCATCTATATTGAAACTGCGAAAGACCGCGGCATTATAGACGGTTATCCTGATGGTACTTTTAGGCCTGACAACCCGGTAACACGGGGGCAAATGGCAAAGATGGTATCCAATGCACGCGGATATTTGGATACCAACTTTCCTAACCCGCCAACATTTTGCGATGCTACCTACAGCTATGTCTTTCACGACCAAATTGAACGGCTATATATGCACAGCGTTGATATAGGTTATGACTACGGCACTAACGGCTGCCCAAGCAATCA
>JBBSEE010000800.1:0-1662 GCA_038239995.1 Chloroflexia bacterium
ATCCGCCGCCCGTGCTGATTTTGAGCAACTTCGCTCCGAGCTATATAGCAAGGTGGGGAAGTGAAGGTAAAAGTCGCGCAATCAGTACGTAATCGCTTGCGGGAGAACAACCGCTGGTATCTACGCCGTGCTGGGGAGCAGATTGCCGAGCGTATCAACAATAATGTGCTGGCGGTGATTGCTAGTCTCAGTGGTAGGGTGCGCGGTCATAAGTTCGATGAAGCCCTGCCCGACTGCTATCGTATCAACGTCGCACCGCTGGTGATTTTCTACTACCGCAACGCGGCGCAAAAGTACGTCCTCGTCTACTCCCTGCGTCATGGCCGCCAGCGACCGATGCAATCGCGCATCCACAAGAGCCTGATAAGCAAGGCGGAGCGCAGTAGCGGCGAACTATGAACCCACCCTATTGCCAAATCAGCCCCGTTGGTGTATAATAACAACCAAGTCTGCTAGTGCGCTAGCCGAACCATTATGCACCCGCGACTGAGGCCACCCGCGCCTCAGTCTTTTCAATCCCCCGCCGCCACGTCGTGGCGGGTTTGCCACCAAGAAGGGAACCTCCAATGGGAGACAATAAACCAGTCTATCTGACTGCTGAAGGTAAGGCGAAGCTGGAAGCGAAGCTCCACCACCTGCTCACCGTGCGTCGCCCCGAAGTGGCCGACCGCATCCACCAAGCGAAGGCGGATGGCGACATCAGCGAGAGCGGCGAGTACGAAGATGCGAAGAACGAACAAGCGTGGCTGGAGGGTGAAATCCGCAACCTCGAACACACCCTCCGCTTCGCCCAAATCATCGCCAACGATGGCGGGAACGAGAGCGTCGGCCTCGGCAACGTGGTCAAGGTCAAGGACGACAGCGGCGAGGAGGAAACCTACACCATCGTCGGCTCCGCCGAGGCCAACTCGCGCCAGCGCAAGATTAGCAACGAGTCGCTGGTGGGCAAGGCCTTGCTCGGCCACAAGGTGGGCGAGACCGTCACCGTCCACGCCCCCGCCGGTAAGCTGCAATTCACCATCTTGAGCATCACTTGAGCGACGCATGAGCGATGATTTCGACCGACAATTCATCAGCGACATGGGCCTTGAGGAGCAATCCGAGGTACGGCTGGGCAAGCTGCGGCGGATGCAGGCGGCGGGGCTTGACCCCTACCCCGCCCGCGTATCGCGCAGCCACACCATCGCCGACGCGCTCACCCTTTGGGAGCAAATCAGCGCGGGCGGGTTGGATGAACACGGCTTCCCTATCGCCGAGCAGTCCTCCCTCGACCTTGCGGGGCGGGTGGTGCTGTGGCGGATGATGGGCAAGGCGGCCTTTGCCACCATCGAAGACGGCAGCGGTCGCATCCAGCTATACTTCAAGCGCGACTCGCTGGGCGAGGAAGCCTACGAGCAACTGAAGCGCGACCTTGATATTGGCGATTTCATCACCGCCTCCGGCACGTTGTTCCGCACCCGCATGGGCGAAGTCACCCTCAGCGTGACTGGCTACCAACTGGTCAGCAAGTCGCTGCACCCCCTGCCCGACAAGTATCACGGCCTACACGACACCGAGAAGCGTTACCGCCAGCGTTACGCCGACCTGATTGCCAACCCCGAAAGCCGCGCAGTGTTCCGCACCCGCACGCGGATGGTGACGTTCATCCGCCGCTTCCTCGAT
>JBBSEE010000801.1:0-1661 GCA_038239995.1 Chloroflexia bacterium
ATTCCGCTGGGCAGGCGCACGTAACCGAGTTGGGCCGCGTAGTCTTGGCCCTTCGAGATGAACCACCAGCAGAGGTTGAACAGGTCGGTCCCCTCGGCCTGCGTTCCCGTGTTCTGCTCGGTAATCAGCCATGTGGCTGTGGTGAGCGGATAAGCCCCCTTGTTCGGCGAGGCGAACAGGGTAGTGCGTGGATGGGCCGGGTCATAGGTGTTCGCCGCTAGGCGCAGAGCCTGCACCGCTGCGGTGACGAAGTTGCCAGCGGCGTTCTGCACCGCGACGGTGGGCAGCTTGACGGTCACAGCGGTGCTCCAGCGCACGTATCCGAGCGCGTAGGGGTTTGACTCGACCGTCTGCCGCACGCCGCTGTCACCCGCCTCCAGCGTTCCTTTCAGGCCATGGTCGAGCGGGCCGAAGCCGGGGGCCACGTAGTCGAGGTAGTCTTCAAGGCTGGCACTGATGTCGCTGTCGCGGCCTATACTGGAATTATAGACGAGGGCGATGGGCTGGTCAACTTTCGCCAGTGGTGGGTTATTCTTCACAAGGGCGGGGTCGTTCCACTGGCTAATCTTGCCGGAGTAGATGGCGGTGAGGTTGGCGGCGGTGAGTCGTAGGTCATCCCTGCTCCCACCAATATTCGAGCCAGCGATGAAGACGATGCCATCAAGCGCAACCGGCTCCTCGATGAAGGCCCGGCCTGCCCCCTTCAATTCGGCATTGCTCATCGGCACCAGACTTGAGGCGAAGTCCAACGCTCCCCCAATTAGCTCACTCCTCGCCACCTCGCTGCTCGTCGGGCTGAACTGCACTTTGATTTTGGTGTCCTCTTGCGCCTTGCCTAGCAGCGGCAATACCGCGTTATCGGTAAGCGACAGCTTGCCGTCGGGCTGTTGCGCGAGTACGAGGGGATTGCTCGTGACCAGCATATCGCCGCTATTGATCTGCAGCGGCTGACCGGCAGGGCTGTCGTTGTGGTGCGGCCCGGCTCCATTGAGGCTGCCGTTGCCGCCGGGGATGGTAAAGTTGCACGGCCCCTCGCGCCCATTATCGGTCTGGTCGGGGGCTGGATAACGCCAGTTGAAGTAGTGTTGGCCGATATTGCCCATCTGCACTTGGTATCCGGCGGGCGCGGTCGGCACATAGGTCAGCACCCGCCGCTCGTATAGCTGGATTAGCACTTGAAAACCGTGCTGGTCGCCGATTTTGACCGGCAGGGCCGCCCAGTAGGGTTCGCTGATGGGTAGCCCTGCCGCGTAAAAGTAGGGGTCGCTGAGGAGGGCGGTGACTTGGTGGCCGTTCTGTATCACTGCGCCACTGAGATTGAGGAAGTCCCAGAACACGCGCGGGATGTTGTGGCGGGTGAGCGGCTCATACTGAACGAAGAGAGTGGCGTTCATCGTCTTGCTGGCATCGTTGCGAGGTGGGTCTCCGGCGCGGTCGAGCGTAGCGGTGGCGTATTGCCCCCGGTGGTCGGCGGTGCCAACCAGCAGGTTGGTCTGGCAGATAAAGCTGGCGTAAGTGGGGGCAGTGGGGTCGTCGGTATCGCTGGCAAGGTCAACGTGGGCGGGGTAGGCATCACCGAAGCTGTCCAGCGGGGCATACTCATTGTTGCCGGCTTGCACCGTGCCGCTGATTAGCTCTTTGGTGAGTAGCCCATTGGTGAC
>JBBSEE010000802.1:0-1661 GCA_038239995.1 Chloroflexia bacterium
CTCGTCGGCATCTACGTGGTCGGCACCCTGTGGCGCACGCTGCGGAGCGATGCGGGGCGGGGGTGGCTGCGTAGTGGTGAAGCGATACGGCAAGGGGTGGCTTTCCTGCTCACTGGCATCGCGGTGCTAATCAACCCCTACGGCATCGGTATCATCAATTACTTCTTTGTCGCCACCAACGACCCCATCGCCCGCAGCCTAAACGTGGAGTGGCAGCCACCCACCCTCTACAGCGCGACCGGGGTGCTGTTCACCATCAGCCTCGTGGTGCTGGGCCTGACCGTCTACTTTGGGCGGCGACGCTGGAATGTCTACGATGTGCTGCTCAGTGGCAGCTTCATCCTGCTGTCGCTGCTATCGCTCCGCAACGTGGTCTGGTGGGGAATGCTGTTCGCCCCGCTCGTCACCGCCAACATCGCGCAGCGGGAGCGGCCCGCGGAAACTGTCGCGCCGACCGCACCTGCTCCCGCCGATGATGAGGTGGAGGGAGAGGCGGACACGATTGGCGGCACGGTGGAGCGTCCGCTGCTGAACTGGGTCTTGCTCGTCCTGTTCATCGGGGTGGCCCTGATATTCAACCCCCTGTGGCGGCTAGGCAACCCGCTACTCAACGACGACTTGCGGAAGATATATGACGACGCGCGACCATTCTACCTATCCGAGTATCTGAAGGGGCGGGCCGAGGTGGGCACGCTGAACGGCAATATCTTCAATTATATGGAGTGGGGCGGCTACCTAGAGTGGAAGCTATACCCGATGAAGCAGATGTTCATTGATGGGCGGTTCGAGGCGCGGCAGGTGCAGGTTTGGACCGACTACATTCACATCTCTAAGGGATATGCCACATGGGAGGATTTGCTGAAGAAGCCGGAGTATGGCGACATCCGCTTCCTCGTGCTGAACGACAGCTACGACAAGGACCTGCTCCCCCTGCTGGACGCTAGCCCCAACTGGAAGCTGGTCTGGCCCCCCCCTAACACGCCGAAAGACGAGCTTGACGCAACCGAGGCGAAGGGGTACGTGTACGAGCGGGTTAGGTGAGGCTTGCGCCCCACCGCCACCTTATGCTATATTACCCCCATCATCCGCAACGCAGCGACAAGGAGCACGACAATGTTGGTCGAGAGTTTCGTGGTATCGGGGCTGGGCCATTCCTCATACCTTGTGGGCCGCGAGAGTGGTGGCGACGCGCTGGTAGTTGACCCCAAGCGCGATGTGCAGGACTATCTGGATGCCGCCGACCGTCGTGGCTGGCGCATCACCCACGTGCTGGAGACGCACAACCACAACGATTTCGTTAGCGGCAGCCGCGAACTCGCCCATCGCACTGGTGCCCAAGTCTACGCCGCCGCCGAATCGGGTATCGAGTACGAGTTTCGCGGGCTACGCGCGGGCGAACGCTTCAGCGTGTCGGGGCTAGACTTCGAGGTGCTGCCCACCCCCGGCCACACCCCCCATCATATCAGCTATCTGGCCCGCGATGGGGGACAGACCGCCCTGTTCAGCGGGGGCAGCCTGCTGGTGGGGGCGGTGGGGCGCACCGACCTGCTCGGCTGGGAGTTGGCCGACCCGCTGGCAAGGCTGCTGTATCACACCGTGCATCCCCGCCTCGCCAAGCTACGCGACGATGTGGCCCTCTATCCTACGCACGGGGCGGGTTC
>JBBSEE010000803.1:0-1656 GCA_038239995.1 Chloroflexia bacterium
CGCCATCCCCAACGTAGACGGCTCGATTCTATTCGATAAGTTCGGGTTCGACTCGCCTGCCGCCCTGTTCCAGCCCCAACAGTGGCTGACCGGCCTCCGCTTCGCCCGCCAACTCCGCGCAGCGCGTTACGATGCGGTGGCGATTATGCACCACCTCACCACCCGCTTCGGGGCACTCAAGTTCGCCGCGCTCGCCCTTGCCAGCGGTGCGAAGATACGGGCGGGGCTGGACAATGGGCGGGGTTGGTTCCTCACTCATAAGCTCACCGATGCGGGGTTCGGGGCGATGCACGAGGCGGAATATTGGCAACGGGTCGCTACCCTGCTAGGCGGCGCGACCAATCCCCTGCCGCTCACCTTCCGACCTACCGATACGGATGAGGTCAAAGCCGCCGCCCTACTTGCCCCACTTGCCGACTTGGATGGGCCGCTCATCGCCATCCACCCCGGCACCGGCGCGTATGCCCCCGCCCGCCGCTGGCCGAGCGGCTACTTTGCCCAACTGGCCCGCAGGCTGCGCGAGGAGCTAGGGGCGCGGCTCATCTTGGTGGGCGGGGCGGATGTGCGCGAGTGGGCCGCCAACATCATCGCGGGCGCGGGGCTGGGCGACGACGCGGCGGTGTTGAACCTGAGCGAACAGACCACGCTGGGCGAACTGGCGGCGGTGTTGGCCCGCTGCGACCTGTACATCGGCAGCGATAGCGGCCCCTTGCACATTGCGGTCGCCAGTGGCACGCCGGTGCTGGGCATCTACGGGCCTAGCAACCACCGCGCGTGGGGGCCATACTCGCCGCATACCCCCCTGACCGAGCTAGATGCGCTGACCACCCCGCCCGCTGATTGGCACCAGCCGCGCGGCCATACCGTGCTGCGCCAATCGTTTGCCTGTAGCCCCTGCCTCTATCGCGAACACGCGGTCGGCCTGCGTCACGGCTGCCCCCCCCGCGAGTGCCTCGATACGCTTACCCCAGAGCTTGCCTACGCGGCGGCGCGGTTGATGTTGTCCCGCTTACTTCTTCGTCCTCCGGCGCACCTGCAAGGCCGCATCGAAGGCGACCGCGGCGGTCGCCACTGCCAGCACGATACCGCCACTCGACAGCAGCGGCCAACCTAGAATGTAGCCCACCCCCCATGTGAAGGCAAATACGATGGACATCGAATAGGCGGCGCGGGCGACCTGCGCGGTGCGGCGGAGGTCGCCCGCTGCCCACATCCGCCCGCCCAGTATCCCGCCTACCGCCAGCACCACCAGCGCGACTAGTGCGATAATCGGCTCCATTGCTCTGCTCCCCTCCCCTGCTAGTTGGCTCATTATAGCGAGCAGGCAAGGTTAACGCAAACCCGCCATTAGCCCTTACGATTTTGGATTTTGGATTTTGGATTGGGCATACTGCTGGTGGCAGACGAGGGCAATCCACCCCCTACGCATCAAGTTGAGAGTGGCCGCCGCTAGGGGTGGGGCTGGGCCGCGCGGCGGGGGTGCATCAGGGGGTCTGGGGGTTAGCCCCAGCTGGTGAAGGTAAACGTGGCTGACCTGCATTATCAATTTCCCCGCGCGGTATTGCGCTCCCACCTACTTAGTTTCGATATGCCTATCTGCCCTTCATCCGCTGGGGGCTGACCCCCAGACCCCCGATGCTCTTCACTTTCTCCCTA
>JBBSEE010000804.1:0-1643 GCA_038239995.1 Chloroflexia bacterium
ACAGCAGCCCCTACTGCGGGTGGCGGCGGTGTTCGCGGTGTGGCTGACCCTCATGCTGCCCCTGCTCATCCCCGCCTTGAGCGAGATTAGCGCGGCGCGTAGCACGGTGCGGGCGGACGCGGGCGGGGCGGCCTTCAACTCGATATTCCCCACCGATACCGCGCTCAAGAATAGCTCCGCCGACCTGCTCGACTTCTTCGTCCCTCGCAAGAACGCACACGCGGTCTGGGCGCAGTCACCGTTCGTCGGCTACACCGTGCTGCTGCTGGCGGCGATAGGGCTACTCGGCGCATGGCGGGAGCGCAAGCGCAATCTACTCCCACCCCCAGCCCCTCCCGGCGGGAGGGGAGATGAGCCGCCCACCTTTTCCGTTGCAGTAGATGCGCCTCCCGCCGATTCTAGATTCCACCTTCTACCTTCTAGCTTCCCCCTCTGGCTGCTCATCGCGCTGGTGGGGGCGATGTTCGCGCTGGGGCCGAGCTTGCAGGTGGGGGGGAACGATACGGGGCTGCCGCTGCCCTATGCGCTGCTCTACAAGCTGCCGCTGTTCAACCTATTCCAGTACCCCTGGCGGTTCGCCAACCTGACCGTGCTGGGGCTAGCGATGCTGGCGGGGCTGGGGCTGACTTGGCTGGGGCAACTCGCCCCGGCACTACGCCTCCCCAACTGGGGTCGGGTGGTGGCGGCGACGCTCTTCGCCGCGCTGATTACCCTCGAATACCTGATCCTGCCCATCCCCTTGTACACCCCGCAGATACCGTCCTTCTTCACCGCGGTGGGCAAGGAGGCGGGCCAGTTCGCCATCTTGGAGTTGCCGATTACCAATCACCAGACCTCCGACCATCGGCGGATGCTGTACCAGACCGCGCATGGGCGACCGATTGTGGGCGGCTATCTGCCCCGCCCCCGCCCTGACCCCTATCGCGCCCCCGCCTCGCCCTTTGCCCAACTCATCGAACTGCGCCCCGCCGACATCGTGCCCAACACCGCCGCCGACCTCGCTGCGCTGATGAACTTCTACCAGTTCCGCTACCTCGTGGTCTACGCTAACACTGTGGATGGGGGTTATCCCCAATCGTGGGTGGCGAACGCGGTGGCGGGGGCGGGCTTCAGCCGTGTGTACCACGATGCCGACACCCTCGCCTATCAGCCCATCATTAGCGACAGCTTGCCCCACCTCTACCTCGGCAGCGATTGGTACGCCCCCGAACCGCAGGGCGACACCCTGAAGCGGTGGATGCGGGGAACGGACGGCGATTTCAGCATCCTCGCCCCGCACACGGGCAGCTACACGCTCAGTTTCACTGCCGTCAACTTTGCCCAGCCGCGCACGGTGCAGGTCAGCGTAGACGGCAAGGCGATAACCAACTTGACCCTCAGCGCGATGCAGCCGCAAAGCCTCGGCTTCGACTTGAGCGTGGGGATGCACGCGGTCAACCTACACGCCGACGGCGCGGCCAGTCCTCAATCGCTGGGCCAAAGTGATGATGACCGTATCCTCAGCGTCGCGGTGATGAACCTCAGCGTGGCAGCAAAACCGTAATGAGCGATAAACCATCACGCCTGCTGAACGGTTAGGGATAATTTGACCGACTCGATATAGGCTTGGGCGATGACCATCTTGGCAATGGAGGTGGCAAGGC
>JBBSEE010000805.1:0-1632 GCA_038239995.1 Chloroflexia bacterium
TAATCATCACCCGCTTGCGGTCCCACCTGTCCATCAGCGCACCCACCGGCAGACTGAAGATGGCGTAGGGGATGCTGCTGGCTAGCCCCGCCAGCCCCGCCGCCTGCGGTGAGCCGGTAATCGCCAGTATCAGCAGGGGCAGGGCGAACCCCGACAAACCGCCGCCAAAGTTGGAGACTATCTGCCCACTCCACAGCAGCATATAGTCGCGGTTGCGCCACAGTGGGGGTAGCTTAGGCGGCGGCGGGGACGTTTCTGCTGCGGGCGTGGCGATTGGTTCGACGGCGGTCGCTGCCACCTGCTCCTGCTCGACTCCGATGCTCATCGGCTTGGCCCTCCCTTGCTCAAGGCTGGCGGCAAATCACGCCTGCCGCCAGTGCGCGGATGTTAGATTTAGCCATTATACCCCTACTTAGACGAAAATGCAATAGGTCGGCAAGGTATTAGATGACAATCTAACACGAGGGAGGGGTTGGATTGTTAAGGTGCGTTCATTGGGCGGATGCGATTCGCCCCTACGTCATGCGATTTTAGATTTTGGAGTTTAGATTTTGGTAGGAGTTACGCAGTTGGACAGGTGGATGCGATTCGCCCCTACGCCAGCCCATTCGTTTATCCGTTTTTACGCATCCGTTGGCTAGCCGTCCGCGTTGGGCGGGATAAATCACGCCCTACCTCACTCAAACCTCAAACCTCAAACCTCAAACCTCAAACCTTCACTTACCCTTCGGCCTGCACTTCGGCGAGGGGGCGGGCGTGGAGGATGTGTGTATTGGTGGCGGCGAGGATGCCGAGGCCAAGCAGGATGGCGGCGAACACGTAGATGGTGTTGGTCACGCCGATAGCCTCAAGCAGCACCCCCGCCAACGCCGCGCCCAGTGGTTGCGAACCCCACGCAATCAGCCGAAAGGCGGAGTTGACCCGCCCCTGCAAGCGGTCGGGGATGAGGGCGAGGCGATAGCTGAATTGCACCACGTTGTAGACCGGGTTCATCGCATAGATGAGCGCGTTGATGGCCCCAATCAGGAACACGTTGGGGACGACGAGGATGAGGGGGAAAAGCAGCACATCCACCCACACTGAGCCGATGATCACTTGGGCGAAACTGAACCGCTTGGCAATCCGCCCCGCGATGATTGCGCCGAGGATGCCGCCAATCGCCCCGATGCTGAAGATGACCCCAATTGCTGCCGCGTCCGCCCCCGCGTGCTGGGCCAGCAGGATGATGATTAGCCCGCTGCCGCTGAAGATGAAGTTCAGCCCGCCGGTGAGGAAGGCCATGGTGCGTATCAGCGGCCTGCTCCACAGCCACACCAGCCCCTCCTTGATTTCGCCCATCAGGTTGGTCTCGCGCTTGGCCCGCTCAGTCTGGAACTTGGTCTTAATCAGCGATAGGGAGAAGATGGAGACGGTGTAGGAGATGGCATCGAAGATGAAGGGGAAGGTGCTGCTCACGCTCTTGTAGAGGAAGCCGCCAATCGAAGGGCTGATTAGCCCCACTAGCCCAAAGGCGGCCTCGTTCTGGGCGGCGGCAGAGGGCAGTTGCTGCTTGTCCACCACGCGGGGCAGGGCGGCGACCTCGGCGATGTTGAAGAACACGAAGCAGCTACCCTCGATGAAAGCGTTGACCAA
>JBBSEE010000806.1:0-1630 GCA_038239995.1 Chloroflexia bacterium
AGCGGGGCAACGACGCGCGGTCGCTCGTCCCCACCGCCGCCCTCCGCCCCCGCCCCAACGTATGGTCCACCGCTGCGCCCCCTGACGACCACGCGGTGAGATTAGTTTGCGCTTGACCGCGCGGCCTGATTTGTGCTATATTACCGGCAGAAAAATGTTCGGTCGGGCGCGGCCTAGCCTGCCCCTACCCTCAGCGGCTCCCGCCGCACCCCACCACTTGGATACAAGGAGAGAAGCAGATGCCTTACGTAATTACCGAACCCTGCATTGACGTGAAGGACCGTGCCTGCATTGATGTCTGCCCCGTTGACTGCATCCACCCCCACGAGGCTGAGGACAAGGGCGAACGCCAGCTTTTTATTGACCCCAACGAGTGCATTGACTGCGGCGCGTGCGAACCGGAGTGTCCGGTGGATGCCATCTTCCCCGAAGACGAAGTGCCGGACAACTGGAAGCAGTACACCCAGATTAACGCTGACTACTTCAAGTAAGCCGCTGCCGCCATCCGCAGTATTACCCCTGATACGCCAAACCGCAAGGGCGCACCGTCATGGTGCGCCCTCGTGTTTTGCTGATTTTTGAAGCCCCGCGCGGTTGAGGGGAGGAATGCCAATCAGCTACTAACCTAAGCCCCCAGCGGGGGTTTGGGGGAGGAATGCCGACCAGCTACTAACCTAAGCCCCCAGCGGGGGTTTGGGGGAGAGATGCCGACTTGCGCTTAGGCTAATCGAACGCGGAAGCTACCAGCCAGCAGATTTGTAACAGCAGATGAAGCGGATTTGGGTTAGCGGCAGGGCAAGATTCGCCTTACGGTACATCAAGCGGGCGTATGCGATTCGCCCCTACATCAGCCATCCGTTTGTCCGCTTGTCCGATGAACCGTCCGTTGGCTGGCCCGTAGTCACGATGAGTGTTGATGCGCGTCGGCTGGGCGTGATAAATCACGCCCCTACATTCATCACTCATCACTCATCACTAACTCAAACCTCAAACCTTCCTCAACTCTCAAGGTTCGGCTCCATCGGCTGGCGGCGCGGCTCCGGGGTGGCTTCGCTGTGCGGCTGCACGGTGGTCTCCTCGATGATGATGGGGTCGTCGTCCGCGTCGCTCTGGGTTTGGTCGGTGGCTACCCCGCGCAGGCCGCTGTTCACCTTCTGCACCCCCGCATTAACCGCGTTGACCGTCTCCTCGAACACGCTCTGGGCGGCCATCCCCGCCTCGCGGGCCGCGCCTTTTAGGTGGGTGCGGGTATCGCGGGGCAGTAGTTGGAAGGGAAGAGTGATGATTGCCCCCGCCAGTTGCAGCAGGTCGCCCACGATGTTGATGCCCACCTGCCCCAAATCTTGCACATCCTCGGCCAGTTCGCGCAGCCCCAAGCTGGACCGTTGGCTGCGATTGTCGTTCATGTTGTCGCTCATCGTCTCGCTCCTTTGTTAGCCTGCATTGAACAGGGCGTAAAGCCCCTACCGAATATGACCATCTTGTTGCCGCCTCGGTTTCAGCGCGGGGCGGTGCGGTACACGTGCCAGATACGCTGAATCGCGGTCAGGTGGGTGCCGACTGCCAGTATCCACAGCGCGGTCAGCAACGCACCCGACCATAGCGGGGTGAACAGCAGCCCCGCCGCCAG
>JBBSEE010000807.1:0-1620 GCA_038239995.1 Chloroflexia bacterium
CTGGTCATCACCGTCGCCACCGCATGGCCGATAAGCCTCGTGCTGATGGCGATGTGGACCGTGCTGCTGGTGCTGAGTGGGGCGGTGGTGGGTATCGCGCTGGGCAACCTACTGCTGGGAGGCCGCGCCAACCTTTGGCTGGCCGCGATAGTCGGCATCCTGCTGCTGCAATTGCTGCTCTGGGCGATTGGCCTGATACCGAGCGTGGGCGGCTGGATACAGTTGGTCCTCAACCTGCTAGTCGCGGTGTTCGGCTTTGGCAGCCTGCTGTTGGTCATCTGGGACGGGCTGCGCGGCCAGCGGGTCATCGCCCAAGCCCCACCCCCGATGATGCCCCCGCCCGGCTACGTCCAGACCGGGGCGTGACGATTTTGGATTATGGATTTTAGATTTTGGATTGAAGAACTGTACGTTGATGGGGCGGGCCATGGCCCGCCCCTACGCCCTCCGCTGCTTCGCGGAAACTAATCCGCTGGCGGATGCGCGGTTGAACTTGACAAACCCCTATGTGCGTGGTATGATTAGGCCAGCACCAAACCGCAAGTTATATCATAGCAGCACCCCAACTTAAACCGACTATTCTAGGCAAATTGGAGGCACAGCCATGACTGATACGATTACTCGCCCGCAGATGCAGGAGACTCTCAACCTGATGACCGCGCCGGTCGAGACCCAGATTTTGGATATTACCGATGAGGCGGCCAGCCAGCTTCGCACCCTCGTCACCGAGCAGGAGACCCCCGATATGGCCCTGCGCGTGTTCGTCTACCCCGGCGGTTGCAGCGGGATGCAATATGGCATGGCTTTGGAAGACCAGATTGCCGATGACGACAAGATTATCGCACTCAAGGGTGTGCGCCTCGTGGTTGACGAGTCCAGCATCCCCTACCTGGTGGGCAGCGAGATAGACTACGTGAACAGCCTAATGGGGGGCGGCTTCCGCATCTACAACCCCAACGCGGTTAGCTCCTGCTCCTGCGGCCACTCGTTCGACACGGGAGGCGAGGCCGACTCCGCCCGCTCCTGCGGTAGCTGCCACTAATTGACGCGGCCCACCCGATGCCGCCTCCCTTCACGGAAGGCGGTATCCTTTTGCCCATTAGCCATCATGACTAGCCAACCCTCACCAGCTAACATCCCCGCTGTCCCCGCCTTCGACCTGCTGGCCGCTGAGGCCACCCGCCTCGGTTTCGACCTGAGCGCAACCCAGCTTGAGCGGATGAGCTTGCACTACCGCGAACTGGTGGACTGGAACGCGCGGGTGAACCTGACCGCGATTACTGCGCCGAATGCCGCGCAGGTGCTACACTTTGCCGATAGCCTCACTGTGGCCGCGGCTTTGCGCGATGCGGGGGCCAGCCTCGAAGGGCGGCTGCTCGATGTGGGCAGCGGGGGCGGCTTCCCCGGTCTGCCGCTCAAAGTGATATGGCCGCAGATACAGCTTACTCTGCTCGATTCGGTGGGTAAGAAGACCGCCTTCTTGCAGCATATGATCAACCTTTACCGTGCCCGCTACGCGATGAAGGGCCTGCACGTGCTGACCGACCGCGCCGAGGATGCCGCCCGCGACCCGCACCAGCGTGAGCAGTACGCCATGGTGGTGGCCCGCGCGGTTGCGCC
>JBBSEE010000808.1:0-1616 GCA_038239995.1 Chloroflexia bacterium
CACCGCGCCGACTTCACTCCCACGAACAGAACGATGAGGGCAACCGATAGCAGCACCAGCAGCCAGTTGGCGTGGCTGAGGATGGTGAGCAGCTTGTTGAAGTCCAGCTTGTTGCTGACAATCGCATATATCAGTATCAGCACGAACACCAGCGTGCCGCCCAGCCGCAACCCCCACGTGAGCTTGGAGGTCTTCTTGGTCGCCACTGCGTCGCTTGCCGCGTCGTCTATCACAGCCTGCGCTCCAGTCGTAGGGTGGCAATCTGCTCGCTGACCAGCCCGATGAGGAAGACGATCACCGCCACGCTAATCAGCAGCACCGCGCCGTTGGGGATACGCAGGCGGTCGAAGATGATGTTGAAGATGGCGTATAGCAAGCCCACCACGAAGAACAGCAGGCTGACCGGGCCGAACACCTTCATCGGGGTGAACAGCATACTGATGCGGGTGATAATCAAGAGGAAACGCCAACCGTCGCGAAACCAGCGCACTTGGCTCTTGCCCCGCTGCTTGCGGCTGCGGAAGGGCACGAAGGTGACGCTATAGCCCGCCTTGATGAAGGCGACCGTGGCGGTCGAGGTGTGCGAGTAGCCGTTGGGCAGCAGGTTGACGAACTCCATCAACCGCGCCCGCCGCACCGCGCGGAAGCCGCTGGTCAGGTCGGGGATGCGCCGGTCCACCATGTAGCTGCTGAAGGCGTTGAAGATGGCGTTGCCCACGTCACGGATGAGCCGCGTGTCGCTGCCTTTGGTCCGCGCCCCCACCACGAGGTCGTACTGCGGTATTTGCGACAGCAGGCTGTCAATATCGTCGGCGGAATGTTGGCCGTCGGCATCGAGCATCAGGATAACATCACCATGCGCCGCCCGCACCCCCGCCTTCACCGCCGCACCATTCCCCTTGTTGTAGGGCTGGCGCAGCACCTTCGCCCCCGCCGCCATCGCCACTTGCGCGGTGTGGTCGCTGCTGCCATCGTCCACCACGATAATCTCGGCGGTGGGCTTCAGTTCGCGTAGCCTGCTGACCACCTCGCCCACCGACTCCTCCTCATTGTAGGCAGGGATAACCACCGACAGGCTGTAATCGGTGGGCAACTGGTCGAGCAGCACCTCCTCGCCCATATGTGGCGGCATAACCTGCGTCACTGCTTCACTCCCTCGGTGCCGCTGCCACTATCGCCCAAGAACACCATCGCCACCCCGCCGATTATCACCAGCACGCCCAGCACCTTCAGCCAGTTGACCGGCTCGTGGAAGTAGAAATACGACGCGGCCACCACGAACAGATAGTTGAGACTAAGCAGCGGGTAGGCAAGGCTGAGGTTCCAGTCGGAGATGACCGCCAGCCAGAAGATCGAGCCGCCGAATATCAGCACGAAGCCGAAGAAGACGAAAACGTTGGTGAACACGTTCCAGCCGGTCTGGATAAGCGGCCCCGGCGATAGCTGGAACTTGTCCAGTGCCCCACCGTCCTTCAGGTCGTTGATGCCCTTCTTCAGCATCAGTTCGCCGAAGAAGCTCATCGTAATGGCGATGATTAGCAATGCAAATGTCTTCAAGTACCCTCCTAATCTCCCCTCCCACCGGGAGGGGTTGGGGGTGGGAGCGAGCCGCCCCC
>JBBSEE010000809.1:0-1612 GCA_038239995.1 Chloroflexia bacterium
GCACGCTGTCCAGTTCGTGGAGGGCTTCCGATTGGGTGATGACGAAGTAGCCCTCCTCGGTGAGCAGGTCATAAAGCAGCTCCAGTATCTCCGGGCTGTAGTCTACTACTAGGATGCGCTTGGGCATGGTAAGGCTCCTACTCGTTCTCTATCCGCTGCTGACCGAGGCTAAGGCTGACAATCTAAGGTTCTCTGGCATTCCCGACTTCGCGGGGATATTACTCAGCGTGGAGTTCACCGCTTCGAGCAGGTCGCCATCTTCAAAGGGTTTCTGCACGAAGATGATGTGCCGCTTTTCGTAGAATGCGGTTTCCCGTGCGTCCGGCTCAAGGTCGGTGCAGATGATGAGCGGCAGGTGCATCATGATGCGGTCCAGCTTCATCCGCTGCACGGTCTGCCAGATGGTAATGTCCTCATCGGGGGTCCGGTCAACCACCACGAGGATGGCTTGGGCGCGGCGGGCTTGTTCAGGTTGATAGGTGGCGTGGGTGAGGGTGCTGATGATATAGCCTGCGGCGGTGAGTATCTTGCCGATTTGTGCGAGGAGGGCGGGGTCGTCGCCAATCACGAGGATGTGCTTTGCCATTGTTCTTTTCCTATCCTTTTGTCTTAGGTTGGGTGAACAGATAGTTGGTTACGCAGGAACTGAGCGAGCAGATGGGCTAAACGCATCATGCTCGACCAGTATCGCCTCTCGCCCTAAGCTCCCCCAAAGGGGATAGGAAAAGAAACAATCACTGAAGTCTCAAGTAGCAGGGTAATTATACCACATTTTTACACCAAATGGTTAATTTTTGCTGTCATTGACCTGAAGATGAGGGACAAACAGCTACCGGATGGGAAACCGACTCCTTTGTTGAGGGGTCGGTTTTTTTTGACCTAGCTCGCCGTACCCTGATACAGCCGCTTGAGGCTAAAGGTTCACAAAATACGCCGATAGTGGTATTTATTGACCCTGTATCAAACCCTTAATTAATCCACGTCATACAATTGCATCGCTGTCGAGGTTCATAAAGTAGTCCTAGAGGCGTAATTATGAACACCCCGCTGCGCTTAGTGGTAATAGCAGTGTCGAAGGTAAGGGTACCCAACCTTCCTGATATTCAAAGTTTTCTACCCAAGAGGAGGATAGTATGTCCCACCCCATCAAGCGTTATCTCCGTCCTATGCTGCTGGGCGCGATGCTGTTGAGCTTGACCCTCAGCGTCATCGTCTCCCCCAGCGGTCACGCCGCCGCGCAGGGCGGAAGCAACGTGAACGGTCATGCCATATCTGCTGATTTCGCCGCCTACTGGAACGCACACGGCGGCCTTGCCATCAACGGTCTGCCGATTACCGATGAGAAGCAAGAGATTAGCTTGACCGACGGCAAGAGCTACGCTACCCAGTGGTTCGAGCGGGCCCGCTACGAGCGTCACCCAGAGAACAAGGACCCCCAGTTCCAAGTGCTGCTCGGTCTGCTCGGCACCAATCAAGCCGAAGGTCGCAGCTTCGATGTAGCGACCAACCAAACCAGCAGCGCAAACTATACTTACTTCGCGGAGACCAAGCATAGCCTGTCCAACACCCCCGGCCCCTTCAAGACTTACTGGGAGGGCAATGGCGGGTTGGC
>JBBSEE010000810.1:0-1611 GCA_038239995.1 Chloroflexia bacterium
CCAAATTGCGTAAGGATGCTTTGCACCTTGAGTACGAAGGCACGATGTTCCAGCAATATGCTGCGCTTATCACCACCCTGAACGAACTCATACTCTTCGGGGGGGCAGGCTGGTGGCGAAAGAACAGCGTAGACTTCCGAGGAGAGTTCGACCTAACTCCGGAGTCTGATTCCATCACTATCCTTGAAGGCTACGTCAGAAAGTGAGGTCTATCCCTATGAGCATTCAGCATAATCAGAACATCCCTAATGGAAGTGAGCAACTGCACACCTCTAGGAGAAGCCGCGCCCCCATGTCCGTCGAGGAGATAGGGAATCCGCCCATTGGGCAGGGCATCGAGCTAATTCCTTGGTGCGAAGATGACGATGTGCCGATTGGGGAGGCAGAGATAGCTAGAGCCAAAGAGATAGTTGCCATTAAACTCGGTAGTCAAGCATCCAATGGGGAACACTCGCAAGGCGGGTCTGTCAGCGCGATAACTGATGCTGAAGCGACGCAAATCGCACAGGCGGTTAAAAATGTGGTTCGCGCTATCGAAGCGCAAGGCCATAGCGTCGGCTACCAAAGAGTGTACAGCGAACTCTACCGACGCTATCGCATATCCTCTTACAAGAACTTGCCGCGCCCAAAGTTTAATGAAGCACTCTCATGGCTAAGGGCTTGGTATCTTGAGCTACAGCAGTCTGAAGCTAGCTAACTCATTCCCTGATCCTAAGCCAAATCGAACAGCAGCACCTCGGCGGCTTCTTGGGCCACTATCGCCAGCCGCTCCTCCGCGCTGACGGCGGCAGCATCACCTTGCCCTAGCAGTTGCCCATTCAGCTTGATTGCCCCCTTTGCCACTTGCACCCATGCGTGTCGTTCGGGGGCAAGGCTGAAGTCAAGCTCCTGACCGGCATCGAGCAGGGTGGTGTACAGCCGCGCATCTTGGTGGATAGTCACCGCGCCGTCGCTGCCATCGGGGGCGGCGATGAGCCGCCACTTGCCTTGCCGCTGTGTCGCGGGATAGTTCTGCTGCTCATAGCTGGGGCGCAGGCCGCGCTGGTTGGGTACTAGCCAGATTTGTAGGAAATGCAGCCCCTCGGTGGGGGAGGCGTTCTGTTCGCTGTGGGTCACGCCCGTGCCCGCGCTCATCCGCTGCACCTCGCCGGGGCGGATTACCCCGCCGTTGCCCATGCTGTCCCGATGCGCCAACGCCCCTTCCAGCACATAGGAGATTATCTCCATATTGCTGTGCGAGTGAGGTGGGAAGCCCGCCCCCGGCGTAACGCGGTCCTCGTTCAGCACGCGCAGTTGGCGAAAGCCCATATGGTTAGGGTCGTGATAGGTGTTGAAAGAGAAGGCGTGGTAGGTGTTCAGCCAGCCATGGTCGGCGTGGCCGCGCTCGTTGGCCTTGCGTACTGTAATCATCTTACTTGCTCCTTGTTCCTTGGCGGCGAAGGCCTAAACCTCCACCTTATGCTTTAATTTCTAAAGCGCATTATAACATAAAGTGCAAGGTTTGTCAAAATGCAGGCCGCCCCATGTTCGGGACGGCCAGCTACTCCCTCTCCCTGCCTCCCCCGGTGGGGGAGGAGTTTATTTACCGACCAGTCAATCGTGACTATTTGC
>JBBSEE010000811.1:0-1608 GCA_038239995.1 Chloroflexia bacterium
CATCGCCAAGAGCCTCGTCGAGCTAATGGGCGGCCAATTGTGGCTGACCAGCAAGCTGGGCGAGGGTACCACCTTCAGCTTCACCCTACCCGTTTACCGCGAGCGGATGGAGACCACTAGCATTGAGACCACTGAGGAGCGACATCGGGGCAAGACCCGCATCCTCGTGGTGGACGATGATGCCGTGGTAGCTAACGGCTTGGCCGATGCGTTGGAGCGGGAGGGTTATGAGACGCTGGTCGCCTACAGCGGGCGGCGGGCGGTGGAAATCGCCAGTCAAGAGCGGGTTGACCTCATCACTATGGACATCGTGATGCCAGAGATGGACGGCTTCGAGACGATGAAGGCGTTGGGTGACGACCCCAACTCTGCTGGGGTGCCTATCCTGATTGTGTCGCTGGTGCCAGAGCCGGAGCAGGGTTTCGCCCTCGGCGCAGTCGGCTACCTTGCCAAGCCTGCCGACCATGACCTGCTAATCAGCAGCGTGGAACGCGCCTTGCGCGGTGAGCAACATCATGACCCGATTCGCGTGCTGGTGATTGACGATGAACATGACATTGTGGAAGGGCTGACCCTAGCCTTGCGCCAAGAAGGGTTCGAGGTGGACTTTGCCTATAGCGGCGAGGAGGGTTTGCACCGCGTGGGCGAGAGCCAGCCGGACATCATCCTACTAGACATGAAGATGCCGGGGATTAGTGGGGCGGAGGTGCTGAGTACCCTGAAGCACGCCCCGGAGACACGGCACATCCCCGTCATCATCCTCACTGCCAGCGAAGCCGGACTAGATGAGGCGCGGATACGGGTGATGGACTTGGGGGCTGAGGAGCTACTGAGAAAGCCCTTCGTCATCGGTCAAATCGTGGACCAAATCAAGAAGCTGCTGCCGGAGGAAGAACCATCCGATGGCTAAGGTGCTAGTCGCAGAAGACGACCCCGACATCAGGATGATCACCTGCTTCACCCTTCGCTACGGTGGGTTTGAGGTGGTAGAGGCAGCGGACGGGCAGGAAGCGGTGGAAGTCGCGCGGCGCGAGGTGCCGGATATAATCCTGCTCGATGTGCGGATGCCGCGCATGGATGGGCTGACCGCCTGTAGAGCGATTAAGGCGATGCCTAAGCTGGCGCATATCCCGGTCATCTTCCTGTCCGCGCTGGGGCAGGACCAAGAGGTAGCGAAAGGCAAAGAGGCCGGGGCGGTGGCCTACATTCTGAAGCCGTTTGAACACGCTGAGTTGATTGCACAGGTGAAGAAAATAGTCGCAGAACACGGGAGAAAATTAGGTTGAGCGCGATTGTGATTGATAACGGATTGGTGCATTACGAGGTAATCGGACGCGGTAAGCCGGTTATCTTCCTGCATGGCTGGATGGGGTCGTGGCGGTATTGGATGAGTACCATGGAGGCGATTTCGCGCGGCTATCGTTCCTACGCGCTGGACTTCTGGGGCTTCGGCGACTCGGACAAGAACCACATGAACTGCACCCTAACCGACTATCTGGGGCTGGTGGACCAGTTCATGGACCGCATGGGCCTGCTCGATGCCCCGGTGGTGGGCCACTCTATGGGTGGCACGATAGCCTTGCGCCTCGCCCTAGAGTATCCCCATCG
>JBBSEE010000812.1:0-1605 GCA_038239995.1 Chloroflexia bacterium
AACCACCAGCAGCGACGGTCTGAATCGCGGAAAACGCGGAACGGGGGCGGAAAACGCGGAAAAGGCTGCGGCGCGGTACATTGCTTGCGATAGATGTGGATGCGCGTCGGCGGGGCGAACGCAACCCGCCCCTACGTGATGATTGATAGTTGCAATGGGCCGAACGATAGGTCAGCCTACCTCCCCCAAACCCCCGCTGGGCGGGTCTATGGTTGATGCGTGGCAGGCGGGCGGGCCGCCGCCCGCCCCTACCACCCCGATACCTACAACTCAAACCTCAAACCTCAAACCTCAAACCTACCCCGCTTGACGCACATTCGCCTATCGGTTATGATTGTCCCACAGACGAGACCGCGATGTAGGGGTGAGGGACACTCGCCCCGCCCGAAAGGAGCAATCCGATGGCCGATGAGCGCGAACTGGACGAGCCGCAACTGAGCGAGGAGCAGCGCGAACTGCTGGCGCAGCGGGCGCAGCAGATGCTGGCGCAAGGGCAGAGCTTGGCGCAGGGCAGCAACCACATCGCCGCGCTGAGTACCCTGACCGAGGCCGCCTATCTGCTGATTGGCCTGCGCCACGAGGGAGCCAGCGAGGCGATTAGCACGCTGGTGGAGTACATTCAAGGGCTGGGCGAGGAGCAGTTCGACACCGCCGCGCAGCAGATGGATGAGCAGCATCGCGGGATGCTCGACCAAATCGTCACCCTCTTGCAGCAGATGGAGGCGCAGGGCGAGGGCGACGAGGATGGTGACGGGGAGATTGAGATTACCCCAGAGCAGCGCAGCGAGTTGCTGCAACGCGCCGCCCAGATGCTGGCCGAGGGCCGCGAGGCCAGCAACGACGGCGAACATAGCGTGGCCCTGACCGCGCTGGTCGAAGCAGCGGCGATATACACCGCGCTGGATGATGACCACAAGGAGGAGGCCCTAGCCGCATTCGTGGGCCTGATTCAGAGCGTGGAGCCGGATGAATTGAACCAGCTAGCCGGGGATTTGGACCCGCAGCACCAGAGTTGGCTGCTGGGGTTGATGAAGATGTTGCAGCAGCGCACTGTGCAGGAGCATGGCCCGGAGATACGCGCCGCCGCCGAGCAAGCATTGGCTCAAGCCCAGCAGGCCGAGCAGGCGGGCGACCACGGTCAAGCGTTGGCCCAATATGGCGAGGCTTTCAACAACGCCTCCAGCTTGGGCGAGGAGCAGCTAACCGATACGGTGATGACCAGCTTCGCCGCCTTTGCCGACCGCCTCGGCCCCGGTGACTTGGGGGTGGCGAGTCATAACCTCGACCAGCGCGGACACATGGCCTTCCAGTTGCTGCTCAGTGCGCTAGCCGAGATGCGCGACCCAACACATTGATTTTGGATTTTAGATTTTGGATTTCGGATTTTTGAACTTTCCCCAATCCAAAATCTAAAATCTAAAATCTAAAATCGAAAGGTTGTGTGATGTTTTACTTCGGGTTCGGCTTTCGCGCCGACTTCATCATCTGGGCCTTCATCGGGGCACTCGTCGGCTTCCTATTCAACGACCTCCGCAAGGGGCAGGGCTATGGCTGCCTCGTCAACGTGGTGGTGGGGGCGGCGGGCGGGCTGCTGGGTGGGTTCAT
>JBBSEE010000813.1:0-1594 GCA_038239995.1 Chloroflexia bacterium
GGTGAGGTAGTCCCCCGCTCCAACCACGATCACAACCATAACGCGGCGCGACGACCAAGCGGGGCAAGGTGGCGATGAGCGTGAGGTGGGTATATCTCCCCAGCGGCGGGGTAGTGTTGTTGTTGTCGGCGCGGCGGATATTCAGTGATGAAACTGATAGCTCAACTACAACCACAACCATCATGTGGCGCGACGACCAAACGGGGGATGTGGCGAGGAGCGCGGGGTGGGTATATCTCCCCAGCGGCGGAGCGATGTGGCGAGGAGCGGAGGGGAGTATATCTCCCCACTATCTAGCGGATGTGAGAGCGAGGATGAACTGCGATGGTCCCCAATAACTAGACCACCCAGAAGGCGAAAATAAGGTAGAATGATTGCCATGAGAAAACAACACTCCGCTACTTTCAAGGCCGAGGTCGTGCGCGAGATACTGCGCGAACAGAAGACCATCGCCCAAATCGCCTCCGAGTACGGCGTGCACCCTACCCTGCTCTATCAGTGGCGTGATGCCGCCCTCGCTGCCTTGCCCATGCGGTTCAGTGACCAGAGCGTCAAGGAGCAAGCCGTCAAAGAAGCGGCCTACCAGCAGCAGATTGATCAGCTTTATCGTGAAGTAGGCAAGCTCACCACCCAGTTGAACTGGCTGAAAAAAAAGCTGGACATCTCGCTGACGACATCCCAACGTAAAGAAATGGTGGGGTTGCGCGAGCCGGAGTTGCCGCTGCGCCAGCAGTGCGAGCTACTCACGCTCAACCGCTCCAGCTTGTACTATCAGCCCAAGCCAACCAGGCCGCAAGATGTCGTGCGGCGAAAGCTGGATCTAATGGTCTATGACCAGGTTGATGCTTGGACAACTTGCGGCCAGCTAACCAGTTTCCAAACAAGCTCTAATCAGGTTGGGGTGGCAACATCCCCTGGCTACTCGGCGGATCTCCGCTGCGGTGTTAATATATGATCTGCACTGAAGCCGCATTTGGGTTATAATGAGGCTGGCTGATCATAAGAGCCAGGTCTCCATTGTTGCCTGCTTCAGCCTGTGAGGAAGCAAGTGTATGCAATGTCCCCATTGCCAAGCAATCAATCCGCCTAACCAGCGCTTCTGCGGCAACTGTGGCACGCCGCAAGCGCCCGCTGTCCTGCCCGCCACGAGGCGCGATGAGCGGCGGCAGGTGACTATCCTGTTTGCCGATATCGCGGGCTTCACCGCGATTGCCGAGCAACTCGACCCTGAGCAGGTAGTCAGCTACACCAATGCCTGCTTCGAGTTGCTCTCTGCGTCGGTCAAAGCCTTTGACGGCACGATTGACAAGTACATGGGCGACGCGATGATGGCGCTGTTCGGCGCTCCTGCCGCCCACGAGGACGACCCTGCCCGCGCCCTACGTTGCGCCCTAGATATGATCGGGCGTATCGCCGATTTTAACGCCGAGCACGCGGTCAGCCTACCGCAGCCACTGGCTCTACATATCGGGGTCAACAGTGGGCTGGTGGTAGCCGGGCAGATGGGCGCGGGGCTGGTCAATCAGGATTACACCGTAATGGGCGATGCAGTCAACCTGGCCTCCCGTCTGCAAGAGCTGGCCGGTTACAACGA
>JBBSEE010000814.1:0-1587 GCA_038239995.1 Chloroflexia bacterium
GAGCGGCTGCTAGGCCTCACCCTCAACGTGCTGCCGCTGGGCCGAATGCGCGGACGGGTGGACAGTGTGGCCCGCAGCTTCTTGCACGGCCTGTCCGTCCTCAGCGATGCCCGCAGCGTAATTGCGGTGCTGTTCACCTCGCTAGTGGCGTGGCTGCTGGAAGCGACTATGTATTTCCTCATCGCGCAGGGCTTCTCCACCGTGTTGCAACAAGCGGGCCTATCGCAGCCGCCCTTCTACGCCTTCCTGCTCACCTGCGCGATTGCCAACCTCGTCACCATCATCCCATCCACCCCCGGTTACGTCGGCCCCTTCGATTACGCGGTCAAGCTGGTACTCAGTGCCCCCGCGCCGCTGTTCAATCTGCCACTCAACTACGTCCTCAGCTACACCCTAGTGCTGCACGCCGTCCTCTATTTCCCCATCACCTTCGTGGGCCTATTCTTCCTGTGGCGGGCGGGCATATCGTGGGGCGACATCCAGAGCGGCAAGACCAAGCTGCCCGCCTCTGCCGACACCCCCGACGACATCGAGGAAACCGTCGCCGCGGAGGATGAGAAGTTCGACGAACCGACTAACCGAGTACCCCAACCATAACCCCTAAAACAATGGGCGATTATAGCTGTAGATACCAGAACAAAGACTCAAACCTCAAACCTCAAACCTCAAACCTAAGATTATGACTGAAGCGAACGTAAAAGCGAAAAAGGGCAGCAAGCAGGCGCAGCTTGACGCGATTGCCGCACAGGTGGCAGTCTGCACCTTGTGCCGCCTGTCGCAATCGCGTACCCATGCGGTGCCGGGGGCGGGCAGTGCCGAGGCTGAGATTATGATTATCGGCGAAGGACCCGGCTGGCACGAGGATAGGGAGGCACTTCCCTTCGTTGGCCCTAGTGGGCAACTGTTGGATAAGCTACTCGCCAGCATCGGCATCCGGCGCGAGGATGTGTTCATCACCAACGTGGTCAAGTGCCGCCCCCCCAACAACCGCGACCCCCTGCCCGATGAGGCGGACACCTGCCGCCGCTACCTTGACGCACAGATTGCCATCATCCAGCCACGCATGGTCATCACCCTCGGTCGCTACTCGATGAGCCTGTTCTTCCCCAACGCGAAGATTACCCAAGTACACGGCCAGCCGCGCACCGACCCAACCACCGGCGTGACCTACGTGCCAATGTTCCACCCCGCCGCCGCCCTCCGCGCCCCGGCATGGATGGAGGCGTTGCAGGCCGACTTCAAGCGGCTGCCAGAGATATTGGCTAACCCCCCCGCGCCTACCGCCGCCAGCGATGCGCCCCCACCTGCGCCAGAGCCAGCCGCGATGCCGCCAGCCGCAGCTGAACCATCTCCCGTGCAACCTACCACCGCCGAAGCCACGATTGCCTCAGAGCCGCTCGCCAAGCCGAAAGCGAAGCGCACCCGCCCACCTGAAGCCATCGCTAGCCCGCCCACTGACGAGCGACAAGAGGTGGGGGACGAGGGTGGGATAAATCACGCCCCTACAGGAGTAGCAGTCGCTAGGCAAGAACTAGGCTCATCTCTAGCACCACCAACTCAAACCTCAAACCTCAAACCTCAAACCTC
>JBBSEE010000815.1:0-1586 GCA_038239995.1 Chloroflexia bacterium
AGGAAGGTGTTAGCATAGATTAGGGCATCGCGCCATGCCGCTTCGTCGCTGGGGAGGGCCAGCAGGGTGAGGGCAGCGTAGGCGGTCTCCTCCACCGTCGGTTGCCCCCATGCACCCCAGCCGCCGCTGCGATCTTGCTCGACGATTAGCTGGTCGCGTACTTGTTGGCAGACAATTCGCCACCGTTGGGCAGTTGGCGTGGCACTGGGCAATTGACATGAGCCAGCAATGGCGGTGGTCAAGGCGAGAGTAGTGTAGTAAGGGCTGGTATGCCATTTGTCCCCCTTGCCGATATGGGCAAGTAGATAATCACCACTGTGCGCGACTATCTGCTCCCACTGCCCCCGCTCCTCTGCGCCGCCCAGTTCGTGGCGCAAGAGGCTGACCAATGCTTCCACCGCGTGGGCGGTGGCGGTGGGACTGGCGGTTAGCTCCTGCTGATAGGTGCGGAAGTGGCCGCTAGATGGCTCGTAGAAATCGCGGATAAGGACGCGGGCGAGATTGACCGCCTGATAGCCCAACCCGAACTCGGCGGCCAACAAGGCGGCGACCGCGGTATCATCACCATCGGCCACGAACAGGGCGTTCGCGCCTACGCCTGCATCTTGCTTCAGTTGGGCCAGCATCCACAGCAGCCGCGCCCGCAGCAACGCGGGTGAAGCGATCATCCGCTCGAAGTAGAGTCGCCATAGCCCCACCACGAGGTCGAGCGGATGGGTAGACGAATAACCACCATCCTCATTGCGGGCCACCTCTAGGTAGGTGAGCATCCGCTGCCGCGCCTCATTGCTGAGGCCGGGCTGGCGTAGCAGGAAGGCGGTGGCCGAGGGTGAAGAGGCGACTGAGCCGTCGGCGACAATCAGCCGCTCCATCTTGGCGACCTCTTGGGCTTGCGGTTCGCCTTCCAAGGCCTCTAGGGTATGGTGCAGATTAGAGAGGCGGGGGTCGAAGAAGGTGGGCAGGGGCAGCAGGATGCGCTTGCGATGCAGCCGTGCCAGCAGGGTAGCGGGTACATCGGGTAGCGCAATCCCCGCCTCGCGCAGGATGCGGTGATGAGTGGGTACTAGTTGCTCGAAGCCGGACAGGTCGGCCACCCGCAGCGCGTCGTCGGACCAATCGGCCAGCGCAGACTGAATATAGCCGATGCCCGCCGCCACCGCCGCTGCCACATCCACGTCTGCCTCTGAATGGTGCGGCAACAAGGCGCGAACCGTTATCATCGTCTGCAATAGGCGGTCGGTGGCGAACGCGACCCTACCACCCCAACTGCCGTCGGGGTGTTGACGGTCGAGCAGCCAGCCGATGAGCGCGTCATCCGGCAACGCAAGGCTGACGGCGGCGGTCTCATAGGCGGAACTGGATATGCTTCCAGACATATAGTTCGTCCTAAGTGATACTTTATACTTCCGGTAGCTCTTGCTCATCAGGCTACTTATCTAGGGGCGCATACCCTGCTCACCGCGCGATTAAAAAAAGCGGTTGTAGCCATTGACCTTAAGCTACAACCACTTTGTTTCTCATCTGTATGGAGCGGGCGATGGGACTCGAACCCACGACAGCCTGCTTGGGAAGCAGGTACTCTACCA
>JBBSEE010000816.1:0-1585 GCA_038239995.1 Chloroflexia bacterium
AGTGCCAGCGATGCGGAACTGATGCAAGTGCCGGGCATGACGCGCGGCCTCTTGAGCGCTATACGCGAACAACTCGGTGGTGGGGGATAGGGCGTTGCATATGCTGCCCTAGCTTGACAATCGCGGCGAAAGGTTGTAGCTTATAGGTAGGCGTAAGCATAGCAACATTCACAAGGGACGAAAGAAAGGACGAGCAAATGAACAGACAACGAGGCGGCGGCTGCTTGGGGATACTGGCTGGGCTGGGGCTGATTATCCTACTGCTGCTACTACTGGGCGCGTTCACCGGCTACGGGCTGGGCATCGGCATCGCCGAGTATGTCAAGACCGAGACGGGCGATGTGCAGATAGCGGCGGGCACGCCGCCTACCCTGAATATCACCAACCAGATTGGCAGCGTCAACCTGCAGCCCAGCACTGACGGCAAGCTGACCTACAAGGTGGACAAGCACGGCTGGAGCGTAACCTCTTCCACCGCGCAGGGCGAGGCCGACCGCATGAAGTTCAGTGCCACCGCCAACGGCTCGACCGTAGACATCAAGGCGGAGCAGGCGGCAGGCTTGCTGCGCTTCAATGTGGGCCAGCAGAACTCGATGGATGTCACCGTCAACGTGCCCGCAGGCAGCACCGTGAACGTGACGGTCAATGCCGGTAACGCGAACATCAGCGGGGCGGACGGCAAGCTGACAGTGACGGTGAATGCTGGCAGCATTACGTTGATAGACGCGCACTTGAGCGGGCCACTGAGCCTGACCGCCAACGCGGGCAAGATAGACTTTCGCGGGTCGCTAGCCACTGGCAGCAGCGGCAACGTAGTGCAGGCCAACGCGGGCGGGGTAACGATGATGCTGGCCGCCGCCTCGAAGTACAACTTCGACGTGAAAGCAGATGTGGGCAACATCAACACCGACTTCACCGTGCCAAACGGCAAGAACCGCGCGGGTACGGGCGAGACGTTGGTGGGCGTGACCGATAGCGGCGAAGGCACTCCTATACCCCTAAAAGTGTCCGCCAACGCGGGCAGCATCACTATCAACCAGTTGAAGTAGCCGCATTTTCTTGACAAAGCCCGACTCTGTTGCTACAATACACCCACCGTTATTTCGCACAGATGTTCAGATAAGAGCTAGGCGATGGATGTACGTGAGCGACTTCGACTGCTGGGGCTGGGCGGCGCGACCAATCCGCGCCCGCCTGCCCCACCTATGCCGCCCGGCTATTACCCCGCCGACGATGCTTGCGAGGATGGCGACGCGCTGCCTCCGCCGCCCATGTCCGCCTATCGCCCCGCCCAACGCCACCTCCCTATCGAGGCGATGGTGGTGGGGGAGCAGGCCAACACCCCTTTCGGCTCCTGCTTTGTGGCGAACACCAGCACCCCGCTAGACCGCCCGCACGGTAACACCGCGCTCGGCTCCCTGTTCCAGCTTAACCCCAGCCTCATCGCGGAGATTAGCCGCGATGCCGCCTATGCCGGTTTCGACCTGCGCCGCGCCGCCTTCCTCGATACCGAAACCACCGGGCTAGCGGGCGGTACAGGCACCTACGCCTTCCTCGTGGGGGTGGGCTACTTCACCGCCCACAG
>JBBSEE010000817.1:0-1582 GCA_038239995.1 Chloroflexia bacterium
TATAAGAGGCGCGACGGGAAGCGTGAAAGTAGGCCCTGAAGTTACGAGAAGCCGCAGCCAAGTTTCACGATGCGTTCAAGGATGATGAAAGCACGGGCAAGGGTGTGCCATAATGGCACACCCTTTGGGGAGAGATGATGAACGACGAACCAGCTGGCAAGCGAGCAATCGAGGTGAAGAAAATTAAGGTGGTAGACTTCTACGGCGATGCCGTACCCGCTGCACAGGGCAGCGACAGTGAGATATACGTGCCAATCAACCCGCTGTCTACCTCCCTCGGCCTTGACCGCTCCGCCCAGCAACGCCGTATCCGCCGCGACCCGGTGCTGGGCGAGAAAGTGTGCATTATTCGCATTGACACTGGTGGTGGGCCACAGGAGCAGGTATGTCTCCCGCTGAATATGCTGCCCGGCTGGTTGTTCGGCATCACTACCGGCAAGATGAGCGCAGAGCTTCAAATGAAGCTGAACCGCTACCGACGCGAAGCCTTCAATGTGCTGTGGAACGCCTTCAAGGAGGAGATTCTGCCCGCCGCCCAGCCCAAGACTACCGGCCTGACCGCGGCGCAGCAAACCCTCGATATGATTCGCGCGATGGAGCATCTCGCCGAACAGCAGGTGGAGATTGAAGCGCACGTCACGCAGTTGGAGGGCAGGCAGGGCACGCTAGAGAGCTATATGCGCGGCTTCATCCAAGACACCCGCAGCCGCCTCACCGCCATCGAATTGCGCCTCGACCCCGCCGCGGTGATTACCGAGGAGCAAGCCGCCCAGTTGGCCATCGCGGTCAAGAGCCTCGCTTTCGAGCTGGAGGCAAGGGGCAAGGTGGGCACCTACCAGAGCGGCTATGCTCGCGTCTACAGCGAACTCTACCGCCGCTTCGATGTGAAGACATATAAGAACTTGCGCCGCGACCGTTACGATGCGGCGATAAGTTGGCTGCGCCAGTGGTATGACGAAGTGACGAAGGGAGGTAAACCAGAAGGAGAATTAGCTGCGCCTGCGCGGATGCAGGCCCACGCCCTTACCGTCGGGGCTGAATGACGGCCATGCAAAACCCACTGCCTTAGTCGCCAAACATCGTCAGTGGGTTTCGAGGATAACCAGACACTCCTTGCGGAGTCGTCCAGCTATGTTGTACTCTTTTTCGCTAAGGGTATTATAGCATAGCTGGAATCTCGCTGTCAAGGGGTCTGGGTAGATATTGCCCAAAATTGGGCATGGAAAGGGCCATTTCCATGTACACATCCACCCCCGCCCGACTGCGTGAGAACAGTCGCGCTGGCAGCATCCCCCCGCACCCGCTGGGGACACATATCACAGTGGGGGTGACTGCCCCTACTAACCCAACCACTAATCCGCACTCTGCCCCGCTCGCTGCCCCCCGCAACATCAAGATGGGCAACTTCTGTTGGGCGGAGCTAGCCGCCTTCGAGGTGATTGACCATCACTTCGACGGCGAAAGTCAGCGCACCGCCACCTGCATCTACGTGGCCCTTTGCCGTCTCGCCTCCAAGCAGGGCAATCGTGCCGACCCCCAAGCCTACACCAGCGAGATTGCGCGACTGGCGGGATGCAGCGAA
>JBBSEE010000818.1:0-1582 GCA_038239995.1 Chloroflexia bacterium
CACCCGCCTGAGCAAGCCGCAACTGCTGTTCGAGCTACAAGCCAGCACGGCCACTACTGCCACCGGCAGCTACCTCAGCCAAGTGTTGGTCGAGGGCAACGATGCCTTCATGCTGGACCGCGGCGCGGGGGCGTTGTATCGCTACAAGCTGGGCAGCAACGAACCGGCGGCCCGCGTGCTTGCCAGCGGCGATAGTGTCAAGGGCAAGCTGATATACATCACATGGCGGGTGGATGTGGTGCTGGCCCTCGACGACCTGTACAACGCCTACCTATATAATCCCGCCACTGAGCAGACTAGCGTGATTACCCTCGGTGGCAGCGACACCCTCGCCCGCCCGCTGGATATTGCCAGCTTCGATGGCAACCTGTACATCCTCGGCGCGAAGGCCAACCAGATTATCAAATACTCCGCCAGCCACTACGACGCGCCGCCCAGCGATTGGCTGACCGGCAGCGCGACGGGGCTAATCGGCGGAGCCAGTAAGATGGCGGTGGATGGCAGCATCTACGTGCTGACCAACAACAGCCGCATCTTGCGCTTCAGCGGTGGCAAGCTGGACATACAGGCCGACCCCAACGCGGGGGCCGATGCGGTCTATCCCCCCGCCACCGCCCCGCACGGCATCACCACCAGCGCGGCCAATCAGTACCTTTACACCATCGAGGCCAGTGGCGGGTCGCCCGATGGTAGCGCGGGCCGCATCATCCGCTTCAGCAAGGATGGCAAGTTGCTGCAACAGTATATGGCCGAGGTGGGCAGCAGCGTGATTGCCGACCTCCGCACCGCCTTCGTCAGCCCCGATGATGCCACCCTGTACCTGCTTACCGCCACGCGGCTCTATCGCGTGCCGCTGCCCACCGTGCCCGTCCCGTCCGCCCCCGGCGCACCAACGCCCACGCTAGTGCCTTGATATTAACACACCGCGCGGGTCTATCAATCAGCTTGTGAGGTATAAACCGTGATTAAACGTCGTTTGATTACCATGCTATCCTTGCTCGTCGCCATCTCCCTGCTGCTGCCGGTCGCCAGTCGCGCCAGTGGGGGTGATGTGGATTTGGGCAAGAGTACCTCGAAGAACACCGCCAGCCCCGGCGAGAAGGTGACATTCGGCCTCGGAGCGCGGCCCAGCCCTTGCCCCATCAAGTGGGACTTTGGGGATGGCACCACCGGCGAGGGTTGGCCGGTGATTCACACTTACGCCAAGCCCGGCACCTACAACGTCAAGGCCTATTTCGCCTGCACCGCCGATGCCACCCCCGTGCCCATCCCCCCCACCAGCATCAAGGTGGTCACCAGCAACGATGCCCTGCCCCATGCGGTGATAAAGACTTCGCTCACCAGCGTGGTCGCCTTGCAGCAGAGCGTGCGTTTCGATGCCAGCGATAGCACCGATAGCGACGGTCAAATCGTCTCCTACGCATGGGATTTCGGCGACGGCGAGAACGCCACCGGGGTGAAGGTTGACCACGTGTACCATAAGGTGGGCCAGTTCAAGGCCGCATTGACCGTTACCGACAATGGCAACGCCAGCGACTCCGCCCTCGTCAGCATCAATGTCGCCCCCCCCCCCCGCGGGCGC
>JBBSEE010000819.1:0-1581 GCA_038239995.1 Chloroflexia bacterium
CAGGAGGGGATTTGACCATGACGCTCAGGCTATATAACACCCTTACGCGCACTAAAGAAGAGTTCCAACCGCTGGTGACGGGCAATGTGGGGATGTACACCTGCGGCCCCACCGTGTATGGCTACCCCCACATCGGCAATATGCGTACCTACATCTTCGAGGATGTGCTGCGCCGCGTGCTGGAATACGATGGCTATGCGGTCAACCACATCATGAACATCACCGATGTCGGCCACCTCGTCAGCGATGCGGATGAGGGCGAGGACAAGATGATTACCGCGATGCGGCGCGAGGGCAAGTCCGCCTACGATATTGCCCAGTTCTACACTGCCTACTTCCTGCAAGAGATGGAGCGGCTCGACTGCCTGATGCCCTCGAAGCTCACCCCCGCCACCGAACACATCCCCGCGATGATTGACCTCGTACAGCGATTGGATGAGCGCGGCCACGCCTACATCATTGACGACGGTGTGTATTACGATGTGTCTACCTTCCCCGACTACGGCAAGCTCAGTCACCTGTCACTGGAGGGGCAAGAAGCGGGGGCACGGGTGGAGGTGAACGAGGGCAAGCGCAACCCTGCCGACTTTGCGCTGTGGAAGAAGGCCGCCCCCAACCACCTGATGCAGTGGCCCAGCCCATGGGGGCAAGGCTTCCCCGGCTGGCATATCGAATGCTCGGCGATGAGCATGGAGTACCTCGGCGAGACTTTCGACATCCACACCGGCGGGGTGGACCACATCCCCATCCATCACGAGAACGAAATCGCCCAAAGCGAAGGGGCGACCGGCAAGAAGTTCGTCAACTATTGGCTGCACGGCGAGTTCCTGCTGATAGACGGCGGCAAGATGAGCAAGTCGCTGAACAACCTATACACCACCGATGACCTAATGCAACAGAGGGTTGACCCGCTCGCCTACCGCTACTTCACCCTCACCGCCCACTATCGCACCAAGCTAAACTTCACGTGGGAGGCGGTCAAGGCCCAGCAGGTCGCTTTCCAGAACCTGCGCGAGTTCATCGCCAACGCCGCCGCCCTTGCCAGCGAGGGGGGCGAGTTGGGCGAGACTGGCTGGCTGGACGATTATCGCGCCCAGTTCCAAGAGGCGATTGACGACGACCTGAATATGCCCCGTGCGATTGCCACCGTCTGGAAGCTGATCGCCGAGGCCCGCAAGCGCGGCGTACCCGCCCAAGTGGCTGCCCGCGAGACGATACTCGACTTCGACCGCGTGCTAGGCCTCCGCCTTGCCGACCTCCAGCCCATGCTGAAGCAGGCCGAAGCGGTGAACACCTCGACCGCCGACCTGCCCGCTGATGTAGCCGCCCTGATAGACGAGCGCAAGGCGGCGCGGGCGAACAAGGACTTCAAGCGTTCGGACGAATTGCGTGACCAAGCCCGCGCTCTGGGCTACGAGCTGATAGACAAGCCGGGCGGGGTCATCGAGTGGCGGCGAATTACTGGCTAACCAAGCCTGTACCTCATTTTGCCCTATTGTCAGGCCGCGCTAAAAGTTGTAAACTAAATCTAATCTAGCTAAGAGGAGATTGAGCCGATGACCACGGTAACTATCGAACTGC
>JBBSEE010000820.1:0-1577 GCA_038239995.1 Chloroflexia bacterium
AAATCAAGGCTCCCCACTTCGTCCAGTACGTGAAGGAGTATCTTGAGGCGGAGTACGGCCCCGATGTGGTCAGTCGCGGCGGGCTGGTGGTGACGACCACCCTCGACCTGCGGGTGCAGGCCGAGGCCGAGCGGGCTGCCACTACCCGGGTTGATGCGCTGAAGAAACTGTCGGCCACCAATGCGGCGGTGGTAGTGCTGAAGCCGGACACTGGCGAGATATTGGCGATGGTGGGCAGCGTGGACTACAACAACGTGAAGATTAGCGGCCAAGTCAATGTCGCGACCAGCGAACGGCAGCCCGGCTCGTCCATCAAGCCGATTATCTACAGCGCGGCCTTCCAGAAGGGTTGGAACCCCGCCACCTCGGTGCTGGACGTGGATACCATCTTCGGCTATCGCGCCCCCGGCCCCTATCGCCCCCACAACTACGATAAGAAGGACCATGGCTGGGTGACGGTGCGGACCGCGCTGGCGAACAGCTACAACATCCCCGCGGTCAAGGCCCTCCAATTCGCGGGCTTGCAGAATGCGATTGACCTTGCCCACAGCATGGGCATCAAGACCGGCCTATATCGTTCGCCCGATTGGTATGGCTTGACCGTAGCATTGGGCGGCGGCGAGGTCAATCTGCTGGAACTGACCAACGCCTACGCCACCCTTGCCAACAGTGGGCGGGAGGTGGACGCGACCCCCATCCTGCGAATTACCGACAGCAAGGGCAATGTGCTGCAAGCGGTTGACCCCCATGAGCAAGGCAAGCCGGTGGTTGACCCCGGCATCGCCTACCAGATTGCCAGCATCCTGAGCGACAATCAGGCTCGTAGCCGCACCTTCGGGGTGGATAGCCCCCTGAAGGTCAGCTTCCCCGCCGCCGTCAAGACCGGCACCACCGACGACAACCGCGACAGTTGGACGCTGGGTTTTACCCCCAACCTCGTGGTGGGGGTATGGGTGGGCAACACCGACAACACCAAGATGCAGGCGGTGACGGGGGCGAAGGGGGCGGCCTACTTGTGGCATGATTTCATGGAGGCGTTCTACAAGAACCCCAGCTTCAAGCAGACGATTGCCTACAACCTGCCCGGCCATGTGTTGGCTAGCGACTTCACCAAGCCGAACGATGTGGTCAAGGATACCGTCTGCACGGTAGCGAAGGGCGATGTGACCGATTACTTCATCGCGGGCAAGGTGCCAACTGGCTGCAAGGGCTACAAGGACCCGCCCGACAACAAGGTGAACTGGGACGGCTTCAATCGGGACAACGCCCCCAAGCCCACCCCCACTCCCGCGCCCCCCACTGGTAATAGCGGCACGGGCGGCAGCGGCACGGGCGGCACGGGTAGCACCGATGGCAACGGCATCCCCTTGCCCCCCACCGCCGCCCCCAACTCGCCCGCGCCCCCCAGCAACCCCAACGCCCCCTTGCCCGATGGCGGCAACCTCGGCGGCGACAACAGCGGCAACGCCAACCCCACCCCCGCCCCGCCCCCCAACAATCCATAGCCTATATAGGCGCGGGAGATAGTGGGGTGTAATGGTGACAGGCATCCACATATGAGCCGCCCAGCGGGGGTT
>JBBSEE010000821.1:0-1571 GCA_038239995.1 Chloroflexia bacterium
ATCACCCGCCTGCGCGAACTGGAACTTGAATATAAGGCCAGCAGCGAACAGTTGCGGGCGGTACTTGACAACATGACCGATGGGGTCTGGCTGGTCGCCCCCGACGGCACTACCATCTACCACAACAAGGCCAGTGACCGATTGCTGGGGGTGGATGGCGAGGTGGAACTCAGTGCCGAGGTGACCCGTGATATGCAGATATACCACCCTGATGGCCGCCTGATGCTACCCGAAGAGTACCCCCTCTATCGCGCGATGCGGGGCGAGGTCATCAACAACCAAGAGGTACGCTTTATCGGGGTAGATGCGGTGGAACGCGCGATTAGCATGAGCGGCTCCAGCCTGCGCGACGAACAAGGCAAGGTCAAGCTGGCGATTGCCGTAGCCCGCGACATCAGCGGTCAACGCGCCACCGAAGAGCAAATCTCCACCCTACTGATACAGAGCGACATCGAGCGGCAGCGGCTACTTAGCGTCATCGAGCAGATGCCCGAAGGGGTGATTGTCACCGACCCCAACCGCAAGCTGGTCGCCATCAACCGCGCGGCGATGAACCTGTACGGTTTGAGCGAACAGGCGAGTTGGGGTGGCGACCGCTATCTAACCGACTACGAAACCTTTACCATCGAAGGTCAACCCATCCCGATTAATGAGCGACCACTAGCGCGGGCGATCAAAGGGGAGATGATTCAGGGGCTGCAGATGCGGGTGCGTCGCGCCGACGGCAGCGAATGCGACCTGCTAGTCAACGCCGCCCCGGTCTACGAACAGGCCGATGGTAGTGAACCGCACATTATCGGCGCAGTTACGGTCTTCCAAGACATCAGCGAACTGAAGGAACTGGACCGCCTGAAGGATGATTTCATTTCAATTACCTCCCACGAGCTACGCACCCCGTTGACCACGATTAAGGGCTACGCCCAGATGATGCAGCGCAAGATGCGGAAGCTGGAGATGAGCGAGGCCGCCCGCGAGGAGCTACAACGCTCGGTGGATATTGTGCTTGAACGCAGCGAACGGATGATTGTGATGATTAACGACCTGCTGGATGTGTCGCGCATCGCCACTGGACGGTTCGAGGTGTTGGGTCGCGCCATTGACCTCCAAGCCCTCGTCGCGCGGTTGGTTGAGCAGGCAGGGTTGACCATGCACCGCCCCATCACCCTCGATGCGCCCGATGAGCCGGTTATCGTGGTCGCTGAGGAGCGGCTCATCGAGCAGGTGCTGAACAATCTGCTGAACAACGCGGCCAAATATAGCCCCCCTGACACCCAGATTGCGGTGCAATTGCGGCGCGAGGGCGACCATGCAGTAGTATCGGTGCGCGATGAGGGCATCGGCATCCCCAAAGAGGCGCAGGAGCATCTGTTTGAGCGATTCTACCGCGCGGAGCGCAGCAAGGGCATCGTCGCAGGCCTCGGCCTCGGCCTATATATCTCCCACGGCATCATCCAAGCGCATGATGGTCGTATCTGGGTGGAGAGCGAGGGGGAGGAGCGAGGCGCAACCTTCTCCTTCACCCTGCCGCTAGCCTGAGACGAGGTTTAAGTTAGTGATGAGTGATGAGTGAT
>JBBSEE010000822.1:0-1571 GCA_038239995.1 Chloroflexia bacterium
CTGGCTAATCTGCCCGCTCTGGTACTGTACGTATCGCTCCCAGCTATATACCGTCTCGGTGCCATTGCCCTTCCACAAGCTCCACCCTGCCAGCGCGACTAGCAGCCCGCCAACGATTACATATCCCGTAAGGATTAGCGACCGACCGGCTGGCTGACCCGCTACGGTAGGGGCGTGATTTATCCCATCCTCGCTTCCCTCGCTGACTGTCATCGCCCTACCCTCACGCCTATTCGCCCACGCCTGCCATTCGCGCAAGCCTCGGTCAATGATGAAGCCGCACAGGATGGAGAGGGGCACGAGGGTGCCGATGAAGTGGTAGGGCCACAGCCGCCCCTGTATCCACGTCATCGCAAAGGTAGCCGCCAGCCAGAGGCAGACTAGCGCAGTTGCCCGCGTCCGCTCCTTGAGCGCGATGTACACCAGCGCAATCGCGGGCAGTAGATAGTAGAAGCGCAGGCCGAGCAAGTCGCCGCCCGCCTTGCCCAACAGGTCTAGCCCCGCGTCTACCAGCCCCACCCCCGCCCCGCCATAGGCGATATTGGCGACGATGGACACGTCAATCGCCTCGGCCAGCGCGTGGTTGAGCGCGAAATATAGCACGAACGGGCCAATCGCCAGCCCCAGCCCGACCAGCCCCAGCCCCAACTTTATCGCTAGCGACCTCACCCAGCCCCGCCACTCGCCGCCACGCTGCCGACCGAATAGGGCGTAGATTGCCAGCCCCATGAGACCGACCAGCGCGGTTATCTTAATCATCACTGCTACGCCCGCGAACAGGCCGGTGGCAATCATCCAGCCCCAGCCAATACGTCCCGTGTTCGGCTCATCTGCCTCGGCGCGACGATAGCTGTAGCTGGCAAGGATGAGGGGCAGCACCATGAAGGTCTCCGACTCCGCCCCGCTCCAGAAGTACAGCGTGTTCACTGCCGTATGGAATACCGCCCAGCTTAGGGCGGCGCACCCTGCCGCCCGCCGCCCGAACAGGTTGTGGACGATGAGGTAGACGAAAGGGATGACCAGCAGGGTGTAGGCGAGGTCGCCCACCCGCACCCCTGCCTCGGTCGCCCCAAACAGCTTCATCATCGCCGCGTAGATGAAGAATATCAGCGGGGTCTTGTGTTCCCAGAAGTTGATGTAGGGGACTTGCCCGTGCAGCACCGCCCAGCCGGTGTAGGCGAAGATGCCGTTGTCGCGTCCCAGCGGGTAGGCGAGGCTCGGCCAACCAATCAGCAGGGTGAGCAGCCAGCCCCCGCCGATGCCCAGCGCGGGCCAGCGGAGATTAGCGACTTTAGAGTTGGGATGTGGGCTTGTCTGCATTTGGTGGGGCAATTATACCAAATTGCGTCTAGGATGCAGTGGCTGTGGGTTGGGGCAGCCAGCGGGAAGAAGCGCGGGGGTCTGGGGGAGAAGCTGACTGGCAAGTAAGCTAGTCGGAGCTACGACACGTCGCAGCTTACGACTGGCAGTTTGCCTCCTCACCTACGATGCAGTGGTTGTGGGTTGGGGCAGCCAGTGGGAAGAAGCGCGGGGGTCTTGGGGGTTGACCCCCAGAAGCTGACTGGCAGGTA
>JBBSEE010000823.1:0-1566 GCA_038239995.1 Chloroflexia bacterium
CGCGGCGGCCAGCAACGCCCCCCACCGCCCGATGTAAGGCCGGAACCACCATATCAACGCCACCAGCAGGATGCCGAAGAAGGCGGGGGCGAGACGAGCGGTATAGTCGGATGCGCCGAAGAAGAAGAAGGCCATCGCCACCATCTGATAGAGCAGCGGCCCGTGATATACCGGGTCGTAGTGGTAGGCAAACTTGTCGGTGAACGCGCCGTCCGGCTTGCCCATATATAGCTGGTAGGAGTAATAGGCGTGTTCCGACTCGTCGTGGTGCAGCGGGCCGAAGCCCAGCATCAGCAGGCGGGTGAGGATGACGATAATCATCAGCCCGCTGAAGGCAATCACCTCCCAATTGACCACCGCAAGGTTGAAGGCGCGGTCGAGGGGGCTGACGCGGCTGGGGTCGGTTGTGGGGCGGGGGGCAGTAATATCCAATGCTCGGTCCTCCGATTGATTATTTGTTCATCAGTTCGTTAAACTCTTGGTAGATGTCCTTGCGGACGTACAGCTTGAAGTCCACACTGTTGCCCGCAAAGTTGCCGGTGGGGAAGGGTTCACGGTAAATCAGGTAACGCCACAGCCGGGCTTGGGCGGCGGGTTCGCGCAGGGTGCTGATACTGCCCCACGCCGCGTTGACGTTTTCAAGGAAGGTGCCGCTCTTGGCGATGTCCTTGGTGGTGCCGTCCGGCAACTGCGCGTTGTTGGGGATGAAGTTGCGGTAGATTTGCTCGTCGAACCACCAGCGCAGCACGTATTGTTGAGTGACGTAGTTGTCGGTAATCGAGGGGATACCTTGGGCTGGGTTGCCGGGGTCGTGGTAGGCCATGCCGAGGAACATGAATGGCACATCCTGCGTGTCGGTAATCGTGGCCGGGCCGTTGGGCATATACCGCTTCTGGGTGAAGTTGCGGAGATACCATGAGCCGGGCCAGCTAAAGTCGGCATCGTAGATGACCGACTCGTCGAGGCCGTTGTACTTGTACAGCGAATACTTCTCTACCTGCTGCACCGCGTTCACCAAGTCGTGGCCGGTTTGCACGTAGACGGCCATCTCTAGGGGGGCGACATCACCGTTTTGGTAGGAGAGCATATAGCTGGAACGCAGTTGGTAGAGCAGCAGCATCACGAAGATGCTGACCAGCAAGGCTTGCACCGCCGGTTTGAAGCCGCGCCACACCGCGTAGCCCACGAACATCAGCAGCATTACCAGCGGATAGACGGCCAGCGGGGTCCAGTCAATGCTGTTCTTGTTGATTTGCAAGTCGTAGCTACGCACCGCCATGTTGAACACATAGCTGAGGAACAGGATGTTGAACAGCACCACGAAGGCGATGAAGGGCAGCCACGAATCCTTCCTCACCCACGCGCTGATGGGGGCGAACAGGTTGCTCTGGGCTGGCACTTGTTGCACTGGCTGACGATTGACCCGGCGGGCAGCCGTGGCGGTGGCAACCGTCTTGCCCTTTATCGGCGCAGTCCGCACCGTGGCGACGACTGGGGCAGTAGCCATCTGCTGCGGGGCATTCGCCAGTTGCTCCTCCCGCCGCTTGCGCTGCCAAGCGTATACGC
>JBBSEE010000824.1:0-1565 GCA_038239995.1 Chloroflexia bacterium
AGCGCAATCTCCTCGTCGGGGGAGGTCACGAAGTGAATTGCCTTCCGCTTGCCGACGGCCTTGACGTATGCCGCCCCCCGCATCAGCGTGGCATACTGCTCCGCGACCTCTGCGGGGTCGCCTGTCCGTAGCAGCTTGATGTAATCGTTGATAGCCGCCCGCGCCCAGTTGGCTATCTTACCACCTGCACTGGTCGACCATGCCTTGTACAAGGCGTGGTCGAACTCACTAACCGCAACGTACACCGTCTCGGTGAGCTTGGGGTTGACCAGCTTCAGTATCTCATCGCCCATTATCGTCTCGTCTCCTTCCAATTAGTGTTGCGTGGGGGCGACAGCTCAATTATTCAACATAACTCATGTTGCTGTCAAGCAGCTTTCGCACAATTAGACGACCGCCTCAGCGAACTGCATTCGTTCGTTCGTCGGTTGGTATGTCAGGGTAGGGGGATGCAACTCCCCCGGCCACTGGTGGTAAGTTCTCCTCTCTAGCACCAACGGAGTGCCGGGGAAGCGACCTGCATCTTGCTTCTCAAACAGCGCGACTTGCACTCCTACTCCTTGTGCGGCCAGCACTTGGCGGCGGATGGCTAGCGGGATGTCATGGTCGAGCGGCGACCATTTGGGGCCACTTACCCCACCCGTAATCATCCATGTGATATGCCGCCCGCGCTCGTCGGGATAGAGATAGCGACCAAAGTCTATGTACCCACCCGCTTCCAACCCGAATTGGTCGATGTGCAGATTGGTAAGTGGTTCTGCGGAGACAAAGTATTGGGCGGCTGGCACGGAGAGTAGGGAGGTCAACCTGCGGTCTACCCACCGCTGCTCCTCGACCGTCGCGCCCAACCACACGTTGCTGTAACCCGCCTCGCCCCAATCAGCGGGTAGACACTTGCCTATCCTGCCTGGCCGCTTAGTCAGCACGAGGTAGTCAAAGCAGTCAGCGGTCGCTCTGATGATGCGCCATATCTCGTCACGCCATTGGTCGCAAGCGGGGTGAAAGAAGTCGCCGAGGGAGAGGGTGAACACCCGCCGACGGTGGGTGTCTCCTGCCGCCCGCATCTTCTTGGCCCATGTGAGCGGCGCGTAGAAACTGGTATCGGACAAGCGGGTTATCTGGGAGAAGTCTCGTCCCGCCCGCTTGGCTAGGCTTTCGGCATAGCAGGGAGAGTAGCAAGCGGTGGAGACGGGGTTACACCCCCATATCCAGTTCCATGTGTTGTCGCACCAGCTTATTTTGCTGTCAACTGCCATCGTTACCTCCCCCTTTCGCGTCAGGGTTGAACCGAATCGTGCCGTCTTCCTGCCGGTGGCGGCCCTTCACCCCTGATAGTTTCTCGATGTTGTTCGCCAGCCCTTGCTCTGGGCTGATTTCGCGCCGTAGGCCGTAAGCAAAGCAGTGGGCCAGTGCATCGCGCAAGGCACAACCTAGCGGCTCGTATAGGTCGGCCTCGCGCAGCACCAGCCCGAACGGGCGGATAGCCCCCACCCCCACTGCCTTGCGCTGCACCTTCTTAGCGATGTCTAGTACGCGATTGGCGGTGAGGAAGCACATTGTATCTA
>JBBSEE010000825.1:0-1564 GCA_038239995.1 Chloroflexia bacterium
CTGAACCGCATCGTGGCCGAGCGCACCGAGGCGTTGGCCCGCGCCAATCAAGAGCTACGTTCCGAGAAGGAACGCATCACCCAACTGTACGAGATTACCCACCAACTGAACCCCAGCCTCGACCTAGAGGACATCCTCAATCGCGGCCTGCGCTTGGTGGGACAGGCGGTGAAGGCAGAGCGCGGCTCGATTATGACCATTGATGCTCAGAGTGGCTCACTGGTCTACCGCGCGGTGCTAGGCGAAGATGACCAACGCAAGATTTCCACCGCCCTACCATGGAAGCCGGGTGAAGGCGCGGTCGGCTGGGTGGTCGCCAATCGCACCGCCTTGATGATACCCGATGTCAGCAATGACAACCGCTGGGTCAAAGATGACCGCATCGGGGCGGGTATCGGCAGCATCATCAGCGTGCCATTGATGGTTGGCTCCGACGTATACGGGGTGATCAACCTCCTTCACCATGAACCCAACTACTTCACCGAGAGCCAGATGCGCCTCGTCAGCACGGTGGCAAGCGAAATGGCCTTCAGCGTCCACAACGCCGACCTATACAGCTACATCAGTGAACAGGCCGAAGCGTTGGCCTCCAGCCTCATCGTGCAAGAGCAGGCCGCCAGTCGTAGCCGCGCCATCCTCGAAAGTATCGTGGACGGGGTGCTAGTGTTCGATAGTGAGAACCGCATCACCCTCGTCAACCCCGCCGCCGAGACCATCCTCGGTGTCTCCGCCGACCTACTGCTCAATCGGCAGGTGCCTTACGGTCTCCGTAATCTCGACTTGGGCACCGACCTACTCGACCTCGTGCAGAGCGTAGTGGATGCCTCACGGCGGGGTAGCAGCGGGGCACTCAACCTCAGCCGCCGCCGCTTCTCGCTCGCGAATCGCATCATTAGCGTCAGCTTGTCGCCTGTCACCACCATCAAGCATGAGGTCCTCGGCCTCGTGGCAGTGCTACGCGATATTACCCGCGAGGTGGAGGTGGAGCGCGAGAAGTCCGACTTCGTCTCTACCGTCTCGCACGAGCTACGCACTCCCATGACCGTGATTAAGGGGCACACCGACCTGCTGCTAGCGGGGGCGGTGGGGGCACTCAGCCCGATGCAGAGCAACTTCTTGCAAGCGGTGAAGCGCAACACCGACCGGATGAACGCCCTAGTCAGCGACCTGCTCACCGTGTCGCGCATCGAAACGGGCCGGATGGTGATGTCCATGCAGCCCAACTACTACGATGCGGGCGAGATTGCCGACAATGTGGTGCAGACCCTGCACGGGCTGGCCGATGCCAAGAATCAGCAGCTTACCCTCACCATCGGCGAAGGAATGCCAGAGGTGTTCGTTGACCGCGACCGCAGCGTGCAGGTGTTGACCAACCTGCTCACCAACGCCATCAAGTACACCCCCCGCGACGGCCAAATCGAGGTCAACCTCTTCCCCGCCGCTGACGGCAATGCGGTACAAGTCGAGGTCAAGGATAGCGGTATCGGTATCGCCGAGGCCGACCAAGAGAAGCTGTTCACCTCCTTCTATCGCAGCGACAACCCCGAAGCGAAGGTGCAGGAAG
>JBBSEE010000826.1:0-1559 GCA_038239995.1 Chloroflexia bacterium
CCGTAGGCGTACCATGTGAGTATTTGCACCACCAGTTGCTCATCGTCGCGGTAGATGAAGCTGAGGGCGAACTGGGTGATGAACAAGGCGAACAGGGCGGCTGCTGCCCCCACGCTGAGGCGCATCCGCAGCAATAGGGCGACCGCGAACAACGATTGCGCGGCGGTGAGCAAGAACTCCTCGTTCTGTCGCCCGTTCAGGGGCAGGGCGGCGAAGGGGTGCTGGCCCGCGATGAGCGCGAGGGCGTAGACCAGCGGTATCATCCCCACCAGCAGCGTCCACTGGTTCACCTTGCTGGACACCAACGCCCCTAGCGCGGCGGTCGGCTTCAGCCGCAGGGTGAACAGCACGCAGACCACCACCTCCGGTGCTTCGCTAGCCAGCGGGGCCAGCCACTGGATGAGCAGGAACTCGTCAATCCCCAACGCTTCGCCACTATGCACCAAGGCTTCGGCGAACGGCTCGGCCACTAGCAGGATTGCCAGCGCGGAGAAGATGAACAGCGCGGCCACCGCCCAGCGTCGCCGTGTGGCGGGCAAGTCGGCCACCGCCAGCGCGGGGCCATGTATCTCCTCGTCCGTGGCGGGCAGGCGGGTGATGCGCCACAGGTACGCGCCAAAGATGCCCAGCAGCACCGCCATGTCGAACAAGTTCAGTTCGCCACGCAGGGGGATGCTCAACGAGTAGAGGGTGGCAAGGGCGAGGAAGGCGACTTCGATGGCGTTGTCACGGTCGAGATGCACCACCTTCTTGCCGCTGCGCCACCAAAACAGGGCGATAATCAGCGGCCACGCGAAGCCGACCAGCAGACGGTTCGCTCCGGTCATGTTGGCGGCGGCGTAGGCGGTGTACTCCGGCTTGGCCGCCGCTTGCCACGTGTAATACAGGTCCACCGCATACTCCGGCAGGATGGTGATGAAGGCCAACGCCGCAATCGCTGCCCCCGCCGAGATGTCGCGCTGCACCGCCTCTGCCGCCCACGACAGCAGGAAGGCAGCCCCCAGCACAGCAAGGCCGTATATCACCGCCTCCAACGGTGGGTTGATGTGGATGCCCAATAGCCGCATCACCAGCGCGGGCAAGGTCACACCCGCCGCGATGATGTAGGTACGATACTTGTTCATGCTTCCTCCCTCAAGCCAATAAAAAAAGCGGCGAGACAAATCCACGCCGCCTCGGAGCAAATCCCGAAGCCGATGCGTGGAATGTCTCGCCGCTAGTCCTTACGAACTGGGTGGTCGCGGGGGCGTTGTGCCCCGTGCTGACGCTGCCCACCGCCGCGCTCATACTCGCGGCCAGCTACTCCCGTTCCTCTGCCCCGAATATACCAAATCAGCAGTGGGATTGTCAAGATTTGTCGGTAGGGGCAGCAATCGGGTACAATTAGGATGATGAGCAAACCAGCCGATGAACTAAACATTGCCCTTGCCACTATTGCCCGCCAGCAGCGATTGCTCGACCGCCTCAGCGCGGCGGTGGCGGAGGGGATTATCGTGACCGACGAGCGGGGGCGAGTGGTGCGTTGCAACCCTGCTGCCGCCGCGCTGCTGGGTTGGTCG
>JBBSEE010000827.1:0-1557 GCA_038239995.1 Chloroflexia bacterium
AACGCGACTAGCTGGGCAAGGTGGCCGGGGTAGCGTAGGGTCTTCTCTTCGTAGGTCTGGAGCTTGCCCTGCAAATTGTACGGCACCGTAGATGTGCCCCCACTGGTGACAAACGCCTCGCAGCGGCTCACCGGCGCGGGCAGGTCTAGCTCCTCGCGCTCGGTCAGGGCTTCCACCTCGGTGGGTGCCCCGCCGCGCAGGTAGATAGCGTGGCCGCTGTACTCGTTAATCAGCCCACCCATATTGAAACTGAGCAGATAGTTGAAGGGCGGGCGGGGGTTGAGCGGCAGTCCACCCACGTATATCCGCACCTCGCGGGGCGCGGCCATCAGCCCCATCGCGTACAGGGCGATGATGTTGCCCAGCCCCGGCATCAGCCCACAATCAGGGATGACGCTCACCCCTTTGGCCTTCGCCTCGCCGTCGAGCGCGAGTTGCTGCTCCACCACCTCAGTGTTGCCGCCGAGGTCGCAGAAGTGCGAACCAGCGGCAATCGCCGCGCGGGTAGCGGCTAGGTTGAACACGAACGGCAACGCGCTAATCGTGGCCTGCACCCCGGTCAGCAACGCGGTGATACCCGCCTCGTCGCCGCCATCCACCCGCGCCGCCCGCGCCACGCCCCGCCCCACCAGTTCGTTGACCCGTATCACCGCGCGGGTGGCGATGTCCAACTCGCGGTCCGCGATGATAATCTCATCCGCCGCCCCGAAGCGGGCAAGGTCGTAGGCCGCCGCCGTCCCCTGTCGCCCGCCGCCCAGTACGCAATATCGGTAAGTCATCTGGCATCTTCCTCCTCGTGATAGTCGCTCGCTTGCGCCCCGCTAGTATAGCGGAAGGGGGGCGGAAGCACAAATCGGCGGCGACCGCGGATACGCTTTGACGAAACCCAGCGATGCTGTTATACTAATATCGAACTTCCGTCCCGACTATTTGATGTGAGAGGAACGCGCCATGACCGAAGCGATGCCCGCTTACCCCCCCAGCCCCCAACACACCGTGACCGAAACCCTGCACGGGCATAAGATTAGCGACGATTATCGTTGGCTGGAGGATGATAGCCAGCCGGAGGTGCGCGAGTGGATTGCCGAGCAGAACGCCTACACCCGCCGCATCCTCGATGCCCTCCCCGGTCGCGCCCCGCTTGAGGCGCGGATGCGTCAGCTTGTCACCATCGGGGCGTTGGGTGCGCCCACTGTGCGCGGCGAACGCCACTTCTACACCCGCCGCGAGGGGGAGCAGAACCAGCCCGCCCTCTACGTGCGTGACGGGGTGGCGGGGCGGGAGCGCGTCTTGCTCGACCCCAACTCCGCACACCAGCACGCCACCGTCGCCCTCGACTGGTGGTATCCCTCGGACGACGGTAAGTTGCTGGCCTATGGCTATAGTGAACACGGCGACGAGAAAAGCACCCTCTACGTCATCAATGTGGACAGCGGCGAACCGCTAGCAGATACTATCCCCCACACCCGCTACAGTTCGCTGGCGTGGCAACCTAGCGGCGCGGGGTTCTACTACACCCGCTATCCCTCCCCCGGCGATGTGCCAGCGGGGGAGGAG
>JBBSEE010000828.1:0-1557 GCA_038239995.1 Chloroflexia bacterium
CTCAACCTGACCGACGACTCGTTCAGCGGCGATGGGCTGGGCGGCGATACTGAAGCGGCCCTAAGCCAAGCCCGCGAGTTCGCCGTACAGGGGGCGGACATCCTCGACCTCGGCGCGGAGAGTACCCGCCCCGGCTCCAGCGGCATTAGCACCGACGATGAGCTAGCCCGCCTGCGCACCGTGCTGCAGGCCCTGCTCGACCCCGAACGAGGGGTGAGGCTGCCGCTTTCGATTGATACCCACAAGGCCAGTGTGCTAGCCGCCTGCTTGGGGATGGGGGCACACATCGGCAACGACATCACTGGCTTGCGCGGCGACCCCGATTATGCTGCCGTCGCCGCCCAGCACGGTGCGGCGGTCATCGTCATGCACATCAAAGGCACGCCGCAGACGATGCAGCAGCACCCCCAGTACGACGACCTGATGGGCGAAATCATCGCCTACCTGCGCGAGAGCGTGAACCTTGCGGTGGCCGCCGGTATCCCCCGCGAACGGGTCATCATTGACCCCGGCATCGGCTTCGGCAAGAGCTTCGACCACAACTTGCAGATACTCCATCGCCTCGGCGAACTGCGTTCGCTCGGCCAACCTATCCTCGTCGGCTCCTCGCGCAAGCGGTTCATTGGTCGCATCCTCGGCGACATACCGCCAGAGGAACGCGCATGGGGCACGGCGGCGACGGTGGCAATCAGCGTGGCGCACGGCGCAGACATCGTGCGCGTCCACGATGTGGCGGCGATGGCGCAGGTGGTCAAAGTGGCGGACGCGATTGCGCGGCATCAAGCAGTATCGCCAGCGGAGGGCGGGCAATGAGCATCGTCTACCTCGGCCTCGGCTCGAACATCGGCCAGCCCGCCGCCAACCTCGACACGGTAGTGGACTGGCTGAACCGCAGCGGGGCATATGCCGTCCTCGCCCGCTCCCGCTGGTACGGCAGTACCCCAGTGGGCTACACTGACCAGCCCGATTACGTCAATGGCGTGGTCAAGATACAGACTAGCCTCGACCCGGTGGCCCTGCTGGTCGCGGTGAAGACCATCGAACAGCACATGGGCCGCCTACCCACCGTGCGTTGGGGGCCGCGCCTGATTGACATTGACATCCTCGATTACATCGCCGATAATGGCGAACGGGTGATTCGCGCCGAGCGGCCCATCCTCCCCCACCCTAGCATGACCGAGCGTCGCTTCGTGCTGCAACCGTTGTCCGAACTCGCCCCCGACTGGCGGGCACCGGATGGTCGGGGCATCGCCGAGTTGCTGGCGACGATCGAGGGGCAAGCGGTGTGGGCGATCTGATTTTAGATTTTGGATTTTAGATTTTGGATTGGGGTAGCATATTTGACCCACGAGCCGATAGCACCATACCGCAGCATCCCTCCGTTCGGGGGATGGGCAGAAGGGATTGTGTTCTGGCGCAGGCGGATTCGGGACAATCCTGAACTGGCGCGTGAGTTGGTGCGCTTCTATCAGCTTGCCTTCGAGTGGTTGCCAGAGCCAGCCTTCAGCAAGGCATGGTTCGGGGTCCACGCCAACTGTATCAGCCTGACGCTGGGTA
>JBBSEE010000829.1:0-1556 GCA_038239995.1 Chloroflexia bacterium
ACCGCCAAGAGCAAAGAGCCTCCCCAGCGGGGGAGGTTGGTGGGGGAGAGGGCCGCCTTACTTCTGGTCGCGTGTAGCTACGATACTGATTTAACAGTTGCACCATTCTCCCTCTCCCCACCTCCCCCGCTGGGGGAGGCGCAAAGCTGGCTTTGGTGGGGAGAGGGCCGCCTTACTTCTGGTCGCGTGTAGCTACGATAGTCATTTAACAGTTGCGCCATTCTCCCTCTCCCCACCTCCCCCGCTGGGGGAGGAGCAAAGCCCGCTGGGGAGTAATCCCGCTCATGCCTCATACCTATGAAGGAGCCTTACGATGCAGACAAACGCACCAACCCCCACCTACAACCTCCCCGACGCGAACGGGCGGTTCGGCGAGTTCGGGGGCAAGTACGCACCAGAGACGCTGATGGCCGCGCTCGACGAGTTGGAGGTGGCTTACGCGGCGGCGCGGGATGATGCCGCGTTCACCCACGAGTTCGCCGACCTCTGTCGTCACTATGTGGGGCGGCCCACCCCGCTGTATCACGCCCGCCAACTAAGCGCGGAACTGGGGGGGGCGCAGATTTACCTCAAGCGCGAGGATTTGGCCCACACGGGGGCACACAAGATTAACAATGCGCTGGGGCAGGCGTTGCTAGCGAAGCGGATGGGCAAGCGACGCATCATCGCCGAGACCGGCGCGGGCCAGCACGGGGTCGCCGCCGCCACTGTCTGCGCGATGCTGGGGCTAGAGTGCATCGTCTACATGGGCGAGGTGGACGTGCATCGTCAATCCCTGAACGTGTTTCGCATGAAGCTGCTGGGGGCGCGAGTCGAGGCGGTCAAGAGCGGGGGGCGCACCCTCAAGGATGCGATTAACGAGGCAATTCGCGACTGGGTCACGAATGTGGAGTCCACCTTCTACATCATCGGCTCAGTGGTGGGAATGCACCCCTACCCGATGATGGTGCGCGACTTCCAGAGCGTGATTGGCCGCGAGGCGCGGGCGCAGTGCCTTGCCCAAATCGGCAGGCTGCCCGACTACGTGGTCGCCTGCGTGGGCGGGGGCAGCAACGCAATGGGCATCTTCCATCCCTTCTACCACGACAGCAACGTGAAGTTGCTGGGGGTCGAAGCAGGAGGGCGGGGCATCGAGACTGGCCTACACGCTGCCCCGCTCACCGCTGGCACCATCGGGGTGCTGCACGGGGCGCGGAGCTACCTAATGCAGACGGCAGATGGGCAGGTGATGGACACCGAAAGCATCAGCGCGGGGCTGGACTACCCCGGTGTCGGCCCTGAACATAGCTACTTCAAGGACAGTGGGCGGGCCACCTACACCGCCGCTACCGACGCGCAAGCAATGGAGGGCTTCAAGCTGCTCTGCCGCACCGAGGGTATCATCCCCGCGCTGGAGCCGAGCCACGCGATGTACACCGTCGCCCAACTCGCTCCCACCCTGCCCCCCGATGCGGTCATCGTCCTCAACCTCAGCGGGCGCGGCGACAAGGACATCAACACCGTCGCCAGTCTGCTCAATGTTGAATTGTGAAGGTAACGATTGGAGCCAGCTATGA
>JBBSEE010000830.1:0-1553 GCA_038239995.1 Chloroflexia bacterium
CGTAGGGGCGAATCGCATCCGCCCTGCTGACTGATTACTATGTCCATCGTAAGCAATCATACCTGTCCACATAGTTACGATACAGGTTGATGGGGGGAACTGGGCGGATGCGATTCGCCCCTACGTCATTTTGGCTTCCTTAACACCGCTCTAATCCGTTTATCCGTTTTTTCAATCCGTTGGCTGGTTGTCCTTCGTCATAAATGCAAAGATAGTGATAAAGTGATGAGTGATGAGTGATGGGTGATGAATTGCTTGATGAAGGGGTTGACGAGGCGACCGATTACACCCTGTCGGTGAGCGACGCGGCGGTGGGGACGCGGCTGGATGCCTTCCTTGCCAGCCTGCCTGCGCCCTCCCTATCGCGTAGCCACGCCCAGCGGCTGATTGACGAGGGGCGGGTGCTGGTCAACGAAAAGCCGCGCCCCGCTAGCTGGAAGCTGAAGCTGGGGGAGGTGGTCAGCTTGTCCCTGCCCGCCCCTGTCCCCTCCCACCTCGTGGCCGAGCGGATACCGCTGCACATCGTGTATGAAGATAGCGACGTAATCGTGGTGGACAAAGCGGCGGGGATGGTGGTGCATCCCGCCCCCGGCCATGCCAGCGGCACCTTGGTCAACGCCCTGCTCGGCTACGCCCCCGACCTTGCGATGAACGGCAGCCACCGCCCCGGTATCGTGCATCGGTTGGACAAGGATACCAGCGGCCTGATTGTGGTCGCCCGCCACGATGCCGCCCGCGACAGCTTGGTGCAGCAGATGCAGGCACGGGCGATGCTGAAGGAGTACCTAGCCCTCGCGCAGGGACGGATGAAGCACCCGCAGGGTATCATTGACGCGCCGATTGACCGCGACCCCCGCGACCGCAAGCAGATGGGGGTGGTCCTCAGCGGGCGGGAGGCTCGCACCCGCTACGAAACTATCGCCTATTATGCGCGTTATACCTACGTGCGCGTCCGCCTCGACACCGGGCGCACCCACCAGATTCGCGTCCACCTCGACTATATCGGCCATCCCATCGTCGGCGACCGCGTCTACGGCAATCAGTTGTGGCGGCGCGACCCCCCAGTGGCTTCCCTCTCCCGCCAGTTCCTCCATGCCCACCGTCTAGGCTTCAACCTGCCCACCAGCGGCGAGTATCGTGAGTTCACCAGCCCCCTGCCCCCCGACTTGCAGCAGACGCTGGAGGGGCTAGAGTGAAGGTAGAATGAAGAAGGTAGAATCTAGAATGTTGAAAAGCAAGCTGATACCAATTCGTCAAGCAGATGGTGTATTTACGTTGGGGCGGGCGGCACTCGCCCCGGCCAATTTACATCGCCACCTAACATATCGGTATGATTCTAGATTCTGCCTTCTTCATTCTTGCTTCAATAGAAAGGTACATCTGCTTTTGACCCTATCAAAGGTTGTGAAGCTGCGGAGCGGGCTAGTTGTGCTGCTGATATTCGTCATCGGCACATCGCTGCCCCAACCCAGCGCGGCACAAGCGGGGGGACGCTTCTATAAGGAGAGCGGACACACCCTCGCCGCCCCATTCGTCGCCTTCTTCGACCATCA
>JBBSEE010000831.1:0-1552 GCA_038239995.1 Chloroflexia bacterium
GGCACGCGCGAGTTCATCCGCACGTAGTCGCTGAACAACTCCAGCACGTGACGCACCAACGCTTCGGTGGCCGCCTCCGCCCCAACCTGCTCCGCCACCGGCTCCGTCACCACGTCGTAGAGCCAATCGGTGGGCAGGAACTGCACCGCCCGCACCCGCCCCACTCCGCGCACGGTAACTTGATAGTTGCCGTCGGGTTGGCGTTGCTGGTTGCTGACTTCGATGAGGGTGCCGAGGGCATAGAGGTCGTCGGGGATTGGCTCCTCGTTGCCGACATTGCGCTGGGTCAAGACCACTAGCCGCTTGTCACCGGCCAATGCCTGCTCCAAGGCCCGCAGCGAACGAGGCCGCCCGACCATCAGATTGAGGGTGGTGTGGGGGAAAATCACTACATTCTTCAGAGGTAGCAAAGGGTAGGTTTCGTCGTCGGGACGGTTGTTGCTTCCGGTCATGGCACCATCGTTCAAGCTAAAGGATAATTACGCGGATAGAGGCTATCCACTCGCGCCTATATGATTATAACATAAGCAAGGGGATTAGGCAAGGGCGAATTATCCCGCTTGCTTCAGCCTAGCTAACTTGTAGGGTGAAACTGCTCGCTAATCTCGCGGCAGAGCTGCTCGATGGCAGGGTAGGCGATGACGTAGTAGTCGTTGTCCTCCGCCCCGATACGCACCTCGGTACGGGTCAACCCCGCCGCCCGCAGGCGAGCCATGTGGTGAGAGATGGTGGCGGGGGTGAGCGATAGTTCGCGGGCCAGTTCGCGGCCATAGCGGGGTCGCTCCGCCAGTAGGGTGAGGATACGCAGGCGGGTTTCGTCCGCCAACGCCTTCAGCGCGGTTATCGCGCTGGCACTCATCACCCGATTGGTGGCAGTCAGGCTGTTCATGTCAAAGTCGCGGGGGCGCACCCCATAGATGAGCATCAGTTCGCCGTCCTCCTCGTAGCTATGCACGAAGGGGGAGACGAAGAAGGAGGGCATCAGCACCACGCGGCGCAGCCCTTCCATGTCGTCGGACAGGGTGAGGCCGCCGGTCAATTCGGCGAGTAGCTCCTTCTGGGGTAGGGTGCGGGCCAGTTTCTGGGCCTGCGCGAGGCCCGCGTCAAGGAAGGCGTGGATACGCTCCTCCACCGCAGCGTAGTAGTGCTGGTTGAACTCGTCGAGCAGAGTGATGAACTTGCGCTTCAACTCCTCCGGCTGGTCCAGCGCGTTCAGCACCCGCTGTCGCCATACGCGGTCATGGGCAGCCAGTTGCCGCTCCATATGGGCCTGCTCCTCAGCGGTAAGTTGCGCCCCTTGCAGCCGCTTCTCAAAGATGCTGGTCAGCAGCCTGTCCTCGTGTCGGCGACGGTGGCGGGGCAGGGTGAGCAACACCAGTTCGGCGGCAGGCATCGCCTCCAGCTTGGCAATCAGCGTGTCGGCATCGCCATCGTCGGCCATGATTGCCACCAACTCCACCAAATCCCAGCCCAGATAGTCGGCCCCGCCAAAGATGTCGTGCAGGTCATCGCGGGCGGCGGGGGAGAGGCGGCGGCGCACCTGTCGGGCCCA
>JBBSEE010000832.1:0-1545 GCA_038239995.1 Chloroflexia bacterium
GCCAATGCTTCGATGTAGCCGTATGCCCAATGGTTGGGCGGCACGTCACGGAAGCGGGGGGTGAGCGGGCTGGTGAGGGGCAGACCGTAGGCGAGAGCCAGCAGCTTGCTGTACTCCGCGCGGCTGATGTTGGTGGCTGGACGGAAGCTGCCATCGGGGTAGCCCGCCGTCACCCCCCGACAAGCGAGGTAGTGGATGTAGCCATACGCCCAATACTCCACCCCCACATCGCGGTACGCCGTCGCGCACATGGTGGGGGTGGGCGAGGGGTTGGGGGTGATTGTCACCGTGGGGGTGGGGGTAAGGCAGGCGGCGGGATAGCCGTAATGAAGCGCAAGGGTCAAGGGTCTATCTATTGAACTGAGCCTGTATATGGAACCCACCGCCCAAATATCCGTCGGTGATATGGCGGTCACATCTTTCAGTATATTGGCATAACCCTCGATATTAGGGCTAGGTATCACGCTCCAACTCTGCCCATCCCAGTGTTCGGTCAGGGTCTGTGGTATCCCATCTACCCGATGCGAACCGACCAGCCAAATATTGTCGGAGGCGAGGACATTCACCCCATAATAGTCCCCATCTTGTTGGCTGAGGGCAGTGGTTATCTGCTGCCAACTGCTGCCGTCCCAGTGCAGAGCGACTGGGCGAAAGTCGTTGTTATAGTAAGTAGCCCAGCCCACCGCCCAGACATCGCGGGGTGAGACCGCGTAGAGGCTATTGATGCCGTTGCTGTAGTCACCGGGGTTGGGGCTAGGTATTACGCGCCAAGTCTGCCCATCCCAGTGTTCGATGAGATTGACGTAATTATTATTCGCGCTCCAGTAGTTGCCAGCGGCCCAGACATCGTTGGGGGCAATGGGGGCGAGAGCGCGGAGGATGTCGCTATCCTCGGGGCCGGTGTTGGCACTGGGTATCACGCTCCAACTCTGCCCATCCCAGTGTTCAGTCAAGGTGCGCTCGTAGCCAATAGTGCCGGTGCCAACCACCATCGCCCCTACCGCCCATATATCATTAGCCGAAACTGCGGCCACTCGAATCAGAAAATCATCGGATGAAGGCTCAGGACCGGGGATTAGCTGCCAACCAGTGCCATTCCAGTGTTCGATAACCGTCCGACTGGGTGAACTGGCACCTCCGACCGACCATATATCTGAAGTGCTAAGTGCGGTTATACCTCCCAATCCACTATCTTGCACTAGCGGAGGCGGGGAATTAATTGTCCAGCTATTGCCATCCCAGTGTTCAGCTAGAGCATATCCGTGACGACCTGAATCGGCATCACCTACCGCCCATATATCGTTACTGGCAATTGCTGCAACATGGCTAAATCCAAAAGGCCAAGGGTCGCCCATAGGGGTATCTACTATCTCCCATCGCGGTTGGCAGCCACTGGGGGTGGCATTAGTCGCGGCGATGTGCCGATTTGCTGGCTTAATTGCAGAGAGTAGGGTAAGATTACTGAGGAGAGCAATCGCTAGGCTGAAGATTATCAGCACCGTTGCACATCGCTTCACTAGGCACCTCTTTCCAGCCAAGCCCCCA
>JBBSEE010000833.1:0-1544 GCA_038239995.1 Chloroflexia bacterium
CTCGGCCTCGCCACCTTGGTGCGCGGCACTACGCTAGTATACATCCCCCTTGCCGCCTTCGCCCGGTGGTGGCATATGCGGGCGGACCAGCGGATTAGTTTCAGCGGAGCAGCGGACACAACGGACGACGCGCCTAGCGAAAGCCTCTCCCCGCGGGAGAGGTTTGGTGAGGGAGAAGCCCGCCCTACACCAACGCCCCAAGCAGTCCACAACACCCCCAACTCAAACCTCAAACCTCAAACCTCAAACCTCATCGCCCTCTTCCTGCTCGCCGCGTTGCTGCCCATCGGGGTGTGGACGGTGCGAAACTATGCCGCGTATGGGCATCTCATCCCCACCGACACCACGGGGGGCTACAACTTCTGGCTGGGGGCGAACCGGGTGCGTGACGGGGCGCGGCTGGCGGGCGATTTGCTAGCGATACCGAATCAGGGGGCGCGGCAGGATTACGCCTATGCGCGGGGCTTCGAGTTGCTTCGCGCCGACCCGCTCGGCTTCGCGGGCAAGGGGCTGAAGGAGATGAACGACCTGTGGGCGGGCAACTTCACCGCTGAAGAGCGGCTCACGCGCGGCTACACGCACGGTCTCGTCCCCGCCGCCCACCTGTTTGCCAGCATCCTGCTCGACGATACCCTGTACCTGCTGCTGGTGCCGCTGGCGATAGTCGGGCTACTGGCCGCCCCCCGCGACCCCTTGCGTGTCTATGCGTTGGGCTGGGTGGCGACCAACTTTGCCCTCGCCTTCATCTTCTTCGCGGTCACGCGCTTCCGCCTCGCGGTGCTGTTCTTCCTGCTGCCCTACGCGGCGTGGGCCTTGCTCAACCTGCCGACGCTGTGGCGGGGGATGCGGGGCGGTTGGCAAGAAGGATGGCGACAAGAGGTGGGGGGAGGGCGTGATAAATCACGCCCCTACAAGGTTATCATCGGGGCGGGGGCGATAGTCCTGTTTCTGATTGCCAATCTGCCGACGTATCCGCTGAACGAGACCGTGCAGGGGGTTAGCGCATGGGGGTATCAGCAGCACCTTGTGGCCGGTGATAAACTATTGGTGGCGGGTGATTTGGCGGGGGCAAAGCAGGAGTATCAGCAGGCGGATATAAACTTGCCGGAGACACTTATCAACCTCGCTAGCCTCGACCTGCGTAAGGGTGACACGGAGGCGGTTAGCCATGACCTAGAGATGGGCAAGCTGGTGCTGTCCGAGGATTATTGGGGCTACTATCTGATACAAGGCGGCTTGGATAGGCTGAACGGCAAAGACCCTAGCAGCAACTTCGGCCATCGGGTGGTGCGGGCTGATTATACTACGGCCAGCGAGTGGGCGTGGACGCACTTTCCGGTAACGTCGCGGTGCAGTGTGCTGGTGGGCGATGAGGGGCAGAGTATGGGAGTGATACGCGGCTTCGGCCTGAGCGAGAGCGACGCACTGGGCAGCTATCGTTGGAGCGGGCAACCCAGCGTATCGCTGCGCCTCTGCAAGCTGGCGGGAGCGGCGCGGCTGACCCTACGGCTGCGCGGCTATCGGCCTAGTCCCTTGCCTAGCCC
>JBBSEE010000834.1:0-1540 GCA_038239995.1 Chloroflexia bacterium
ATGGTGAAGCCCATCAATGCCCATCGCAACTACGGCTGACGTAGGGGCGAATCGCATACGCCCTGCTGACGCACATCATCGCCCATCGCAACTACCGCTATGGATATTAGCTGGCGATGAGCATAGCGACACTTCATCAGTTGGGGGTCAACCCCCCAAACCCCCGCTAGTTTCCTCCTATTTTAATTTTGCAACAACATAGATTCCGTACCCTAATGGGTGGCAGTGGGGAATGGGGTCGCCATTCTGGTCCACGCAGGGATTGGGGGTCGGGGTAGGCGCGGGTGGCGGGGCGGACGGGGGTGGGTTGCCGCCGCGCACCTCACGCATGGCGTAGACATCCTGCTGCCCGTTGCGGGTGTCCATCCACGTTACCCATACCGTGTTCGCGCTGGCGGAGATGCCGATATAATCGCTGGCCGCGTTCGCCGAGTCGGTGGGGATGCCAATGTTGTAGTCGGACGGCGCATCGCTGAGGCGCATATCCGGCTGCCACGTCAGCCCGCCGTCGGTGCTGAAGGTGTAATACAAGTTCATCATCACATTGTTGGGGTCGTCGCGCTTGTCCATCCACGCGACATGAACGCTGCCGTCGGGAGCGACCGCCACAGTGGGTAGCACTTGGTCAACAAAGTGGCCGGGGGGGTCGTCGTTGAGGCGGGCGGGCTTGCTCCAACTATCTCCACCGTCGGTGCTGCGGCTATAATACACGTCCCAACCGTCGGTCGCCTGATTGCGCCCATCTTGCCACACGAGGTAGATGTTGCCGTGGCTTGGGTCAACCGCCGCCGATTGAATGGTCTCAATCCGCCAGTTTTCGGTCGCTGGCCCGCGCTTGCATGGCACGACACACTCGAATGGCCCTACATCCACCGCATCGCGATGCGCCGACCAGCTTACCCCACCGTCGGTGGATTTCACCACCCGGATGCTGGTGGCTTGGTCGGGGTACATCAGCACCAGCGCGTTGCCATTGGGCAGCACCACTGGGTAGGTAGACAGGGTATCGCCCGCGCCATGGTCGAGTTGGGTGGGGGCCGACCATGTGACCCCGCTGTCGCTAGAATAGGCCGCGTTGAAGTGGTCGGTGTACTCGTTGCTCCATGTGGCATACAGCCGGTTGTAGAAGGGGCTAGTCGGGTTGGTGTCTATCGCCAGCCACTCCTTGTCGCTGCTGCCCTGCCCGCCGCGCCACGCTGGCACCACCTTGCTCCAAGACACCCCCCCGTCGGTACTCTTAGTCACATACACGCCCTCGTCGGGGCCGCCATAGACCAGCAGCGCGGCGTAGGCGACCCCATCCGCGCCGAAGATTATTACCGGGTCGCTCTCGTTGCGAATGCGTAGTTCGCCCAAGCCGGGCGGGAGTTGGTTGTTCCACGTCTTGCCGCCGTCGAAGGTGTTGGCGATGTACACCTGCTTGAAGCCGTCGCGCCAGTCCTTGAACACGGTGATGGCGTTGAGGTCGTTGTGGGGGTTGACCGCGATGTCCGGCTCGTGCTGGGCGCAGTTGGTGTAGCCCGCGTTGCAGGTCGCGCTG
>JBBSEE010000835.1:0-1540 GCA_038239995.1 Chloroflexia bacterium
GCCAAGGTAGTGGTGCTGGGCTTTGGGATTACGCCCTACACCCCTACCATACCGGATTTCAGCGATGTGCCAGTGGGTTACTACGCCTACAGCTACATCGAGGCAGGTTTCCATGCTGGTATCCTCAGCGGGTTCAGCCCCGCGCAATGCGCGGGCTACGGCGTGCAATACCCTTGCTACGCCCCCAACCTGCCGATTACGCGCGGGCAGCTAACTAAGCTGGTGGTCAGTGCCGCAGGCTATGCGCTCGTCACCCCCGTGGGCGGCAATCCCACCTACGCCGACGTGCCATCCAGCAACGTGTTCTACCTATACATCGAAACCGCGCACGCCAAGAACGTGGTCAATGGCTACCCCGACGGCAGCTTCCGCCCTAACCTCAGCATCCCGCGCGACCAGATGTGCCAAATTGTGTACAAGGGCGTGACTACGCCCTGAACCTTGAACATTGTTACGGTAGGGGTGGGGGCGGCCCGCCCTGCCGCCCCTACCGTTGACGCGCCTACCGATAGTTTGTTATAATTACGATGAGCGAAATAGGACAGTGACGCGGCTGCCTCATTCTTGCCCCGGCCAGTTTTGGCCGAGGCTATTTTGTGGGCATAGAGGAAAGGTTGTTTTATCTGATGCGTAGGAACGATATTAGGAACATCGCGATTATCGCCCACGTGGACCATGGCAAAACCACGCTGGTAGATGCGATGCTGAAGCAAAGCCACATCTTTCGCGACAATCAAGTGGTGGCCGAGCGGGTGATGGACTCGAACGCGCTGGAGCGCGAGCGGGGTATCACCATTCTGGCGAAGAACACCGCGGTGATGTACAAGGGGACGAAAATTAACATCGTGGACACCCCCGGCCACGCCGATTTTGGTGGCGAGGTGGAGCGGGTGATGAACATGGTGGATGGGGTGCTGCTGCTGGTGGATGCGGTCGAGGGTCCCATGCCGCAGACCAAGTTCGTGCTGCGTCAAGCCTTGCAGCGCGGCCACCGCGCGATTGTGGTGGTGAACAAGATTGACCGCGCCAACGCCCGCCCTAACCATGTGGTCAACGCCACCTTCGACCTGTTCGTGGATTTGGGGGCTAGCGAGCAGCAGTCCGAGTTCCCCATCATCTACACCAACGCCCTCACCGGCGAGGCGGGCACCGACCATATGCACATGGGCAGCACGCTGGAGCCGCTGTTCGAGGAGATTATCGAGTACATCGAGGGGCCGGAGTCCGACCCCGACGGCCCCACCCAGATGCTCGTCACCAACATGAGCTACGACGACTACAAGGGCAAGCTGCTGATGGGGCGGCTGAACAGTGGCAGGCTACGCAAGAGCCAGCCAATCGCGCGGATTGACCACGACGGCAATATCAAGGCGATGCGGGTCAACCAAGTGTTCACCTACAACGGCCTCAGCCGCATCGAGGTGGATGAGGTGGGCGCGGGCGATATTGTGGCGATTACCGGCATTGCCGATGCTAGCATTGGCGATACGATTGCCGATGTGGACAACCCCCTTCCGCTCCCCCCCATCAAGGTGGAGGA
>JBBSEE010000836.1:0-1536 GCA_038239995.1 Chloroflexia bacterium
AATCACCCAGTGCGGCCTCGCGCCATCCACCTGCTTGGATACAAGTTAGCCTTTCCGCCCTTCACCAGCTGGGGGCTTACCCCAGACCCCCGTGAGCTACTTCGCCCTCTCCCTTTAACTTGATGAGGATGCGGAGAATCGTATCCGCCCTGCCGAACTCCCACCCCCAGCCCCTCCCGGTGGGAGGGGAGATAGGGCGGTGGGGAGCGATGCTACTTGGTGGGGGTCGGGGTGGGGGCGGGGCCGTTCAGCACTTGCGCCGCCTGCTTGAGGATGGTGTCAGGGATAGTCACGCCCTGCTGCTGGGCATAGAAGGTGTTGACGTAGAGCAGGGTCTTGGTCTGCAACTGAATGGGCATATTCTTAATCTGGGTCTTGCCGGTCAGCACGTTGTAGGCCATCTCGCCCACCTTGCGACCGGAGTCGGAGTAGTCGAGGCCGTAGGCGACGCACGCGCCGCGCGTGGCGGACAGGCTGTCGTTGCCGAACAGGGGTATCTTAGGGTTATGGTCTGCGCCCGCCTGCGCGATGCTGGGCAGGCCAGTGACTACATAGTTGGTGGTAGAGACGAAGAACGCATCCACCTGCTTGTCGGCAAGGGCGTTGGCAGCATCGGCGAGGTTGACCCCCTTAGTCGCTGCCTGCTCCACGATGGTAAAGTTGAGGGTGGCGGCGACATTACGGGCAATCTTGGTGGTGTAGCTAGAGTTCGGCTCGTCGGGGTTCCAGAGCAGGCCCACATTCTTCACGTTGGGCAGCACTTGGGTGATGAGCTTGAGTGCGTCAGTCACCGGCGGCGAGTCCTGCACCCCCGTGAGGTTGTCTTGATGGTCGGTGGCCGAGTTAGCAATCTTGGGGCCATACGGGTCGGCAACCGCGACGAAGAACAGCGGTATCTTGTTGCCATTATCGCCCACCGCTTTCTTAGCCGCAAGGGTAGCTGGCGAACCGACTGCGATTATCGCATCGTAGTTGGCCGAGGGGTCGGCGAAGGCTTGGGCGATGGCGGACAGGTTCACCGAGTCGCCCGCGCCGTCCTTCACGTCGAAGGTGATATTTTGACCCTCGACGTAGCCCTTGTCCTTGAAGGTATCCTTAATCCCCTGTGTGGCGGCGAGCAAGGCGGGCTGCACCACAGTCTGGATTACCCCAATCTTCAGCGGCTTCAAGTTGGCTGTGTTGGTGGTAGTAATCGTCGCGGTCATCGCCGGGGTTGTGGTCATGCTCATCGCCGGGGTGGCGGTCATGCTCATGGTCATGGTGCCGGTCACGACACCGCCGGGCGTTCCTGTGGTCGCGGCGGTAGGGGTAACTGGCCCCGGCGTGGGGGCGGCTGGGCTGCCAAAGATGTCGCAGCCACTCATCACCAACGCCATTGCCAGCAACAACCCGAACGCCACACTGCTCTGCCACTTTCTGTTCACTATCTTCCTCCTTTTGGTTGGCGGATTGGCCCCGCCGCGAACTCGCGCTAGATTGCGCCCCCTACAGTACCATTCGGTCGGACAGCAGTTCGTTCTTTCGCACGTTGAAGCG
>JBBSEE010000837.1:0-1534 GCA_038239995.1 Chloroflexia bacterium
AGTAGCTGAGGGTGCCGCCCCCCGCCCCGACCGTGACGGTCTGGTAGAGCGAGCCATCGCCATTCGGTTCGCCGCCCGACACAGTGCCAAGCAGGGCCGAGCTAGTCCCGCTATGCGCTTGGTCAGTAGATAGCACAGGTGAAGGGTTATTGCCATCAATCACCCAGGGGCTGAGGCTACCCTCGAACCCGCCATTCTGCACCGCTTCCGGGCCGATACAAGGGGTAGGGGTACTGGTGGGAGTATTGGTGCGGGTAGGAGTGGGGGTAAGGGTCGGAGGGGTGCCAGTAGGGGTGATAGTCGGTGTCCCCGGCACGGTGTTGATGTACTCGCTGCTAGCCGAGTAGCTGCCACCATCGAAGCCCGCACCAATCACCGCCTGTGAACCGACTGCTCCGCCGCCAAGTGCGAGGCGGGGGAAGTTCAGGGGCGGGCCATAACGCCATGAGTTGGTGCCGGGGTTGTATATCTACACGCTCTGGGCGGCAGGGATGGGGGTGAAGCCGTCGCTGCCGCCTCCACCGCCCACCACCCACAACTCGCCGTTGACGGGGAAGGCGACTGCCCCCTCCCGCGCGGTCTGTAGCGGCGCGAGGGTGGCCCAACTGTTGGCAACCGGGTCGAAGGCGTACACGCCGTTAATCACCCCAGTGTAGTTGCTGTTGTAGCCACCCACATAGTAGACGAGGCCACCCAACGAGGCGGCTGCGCCATACGCGGTCTGGGCGGGGAGGGTTGCGCCGGTAGACCAACTGTTGCCGCCGATGTCGTAGATGTAGTTGGTGTTGCTGGTGTAGGGGTTGACGTTGTGGTCGCCCGCAATCACGTACAGCTTGCCGTTCAAGGTTGCCCCCGCCCCGCCCGCGGTGACGATGGGCATCGGCGCAAGGGTGGACCAACTGTTGCCCGCCACATTGTACGCCTCATTAGTGGTGAGCAAGGTGCCGCCGTTGCCCTCGAATGGCCCTTGGATCCCGCCCGCCACGTAGATATTACCATTCGCTGCCCCCACCGCGATAGAGCCACGCGCAGTGGTCATGTTGGTGCGGGGGGTCCACGAACTGGTGGTCACGTCGTAGCTCTCGTTCGCCCGCTGCTGGGTGTCGTAGCAGTTGCCCGCCAGTCCGCCAATGATGTACACGTTGTTGCCCACCGCCGCGCTGCCCACCCGGAAGCGGGGGATGAACAAGGGGGCAGTAATCTGCCACGCTCCGTTGGGGCCGGGGGTGAAGGTGGGGGTGGGGGTGGGGGGCTGGCTCTGGCTGGGGTAGCGTTCGTTGTCGGTGCGATAGCTGGTGCCGCCCGCGTTGTAGCCGCCAAGCGCGTAGAACACCCCGTTCGCCTGCGCCGCCCCGAAGTTCAGCCGCGTGCTATTCAGGGTGGCAAAGGTAGACCATGTGTTGCCAAGCGGGTCGTAGAGGTAGGCGGTGTTGGAGCCGTTGGGCCAGAAGCCGCCCCCCACAATCAGCTTACCAGCATTGGGGAAGCCGCTGCCAGTATTCCACGCCCACGCGCGGGCAATCGAGCGTCCGAT
>JBBSEE010000838.1:0-1532 GCA_038239995.1 Chloroflexia bacterium
ACCGCCCAGCAGAGCCACGCTGACGCTGCCGCTCATCTCATCGGCGAGTTGCCGCGCACTGGCGACCAGCGACTTGCCCGCTTCCAACGTAGCGGCGAAGGCAACCGCCAGCACGCCGAAGCCACTACCACTCGGCCCCGCGTCGCTGCTGCCCATGCTCCAACCCGTATCTGTACCCCAGTAATCCATCGTTTGTCTCCATAATGTAAGGTAGAAAGTAGAAGGTGGAATCTAGAATCAACAGTTTAGATTAGGCTACGTTCGCGCAGCATTGCGACTAGCGCGGCGGCGGTCTCGGCGGGCGGGTCGGTGAGTAGCTCCGCACCCTCGCGGCGAGGGGGGGCGGCGAGTTGGATGAGGGTGAGCGGCGAACGCGCGGTGAGCAACTCGTCCATGCCCCATTGCTCTACCTCGGCGTGGCGATAGGCGTTGATGATACCGCCCGCCCATGCGAAGGAATGGGCGGCAATCGCAGGGTCGCTGACCGCCAGCACCAGATTGCCCGCCGCCCCGCTGATGCTCAAGCTCGTATCGCCCTGCCGCGCGGTGACTTCTCCTTCACGCGACACATCGGTTACGCCGCCGATGTATCCCCAGCCGAGCAGACCGGCGACAATCGCCGCGGTGGGGTCGGTGGCGGCAGGGCTGAGGGTATCGCTGCCTGCCGCGCCTAGCACGAGGGCCTGCTCATCGCCCGCGATGCGCTTAATCGCGGCGGCATAGGCGCGGGCGTTCGCCACGTGGTCAATCGCCCCCCGCGTATCATCAGTAGCCGGGGTGAGCATAATCGCCCGCGTCGCGCCGTAAGCCAACCCTTCATGCAGGGCATCGTCGGCGAGTGGGCCAGCGGCGAGGGCGGTGACATCATCGCTGAAGCCGAGGGCGAGGACGAGGGCGGAGCGGCTGGCGGGACTGAGCCGCGCCGCGTCGCCGAGGTCGAGGTGGCCGCCCGATACGCGGGGGATGCTGGCGGGGATAGGAGTAAGCAACACGATAGTCTTCATAGGCGGATACCTACCTGCTTGAAGATTTCGCCCGCGATGACGGTGCGCTGGATTTCGTTGGTGCCCTCGAAGATGCGGCTGATGCGTTCGTCGCGCATCCCGCGTTCGATGTCGCTGCCAAACATCACCCCATCCTGCCCCATAATCTGCTGGGTACGTTCGATAGCGCGGGCGGCCACCTCCGAGCCGAACATCTTGACAATCGCACTCTGCTGGCTGAACTTCTCGCCCCTATCGCACAGCCACGCGCAGTGGTAGACCATCTGGCGCAGGGCGTACACCTCGGCGGCGATGTCGGCCACCGCCCACTGCACATACTGCTGGTGGGCGAGGGGCTGGAGCCGACCGCTAGGGCCGCAGGCCAGCTTGCGCTTGGCGTAGGCGACCAGCGATTCGAGGGTCGCTTCCGCCCCGCCGAGGCTGCCCGCGCCGAGGCCGAGCCGCCCGCCGTCCAGCGTCTTCATCGCGGTGACGAAGCCGAGACCGACCTTGCCCAGTACGTTCTGCTTTGGCACGCGGCAATCCTGC
>JBBSEE010000839.1:0-1530 GCA_038239995.1 Chloroflexia bacterium
CCCCGAAGCAGGCGAAGGCCAGCACCACCATCCCGCGCAAATCGGCACTGTCCGGCACATCGGCGGCGGCGAATATCGGGCCGCTGTTGCCTGCCATCCACTCTTGGCAGACGAGCGCACCCTGCACCGCCGGTTGGGCGGGGTCGGGGTGGGTGTAGCCCCAGCCATGCGAGGCGGTAATCAGCAGCGCGGGCAGCTTATCGTTGCTACTGGCGAATAGGGCGGTCAGGTTCGGCTTGTTCATCTCGCCCAGCACCTCGTGGCGGCCAGCGGCGATTGATGGGGGGAAGTACAGAGCGGTGGTATATGCTTTGGTCTTGGGGTCGGTTCCCAGTGCGTCCAGCAGGGGCAGGATGAGGTATTGGCTGCTGAGAGGGGTAGCCCCATCGTTGCGGTTAGCGGTCGCCATCAGCGTGACCTGCTTGCGGTTGGTGGGCGGCTTCCCCTTCTCGTAATCCATCACGTTGGCAATGTACTGGGCGTAGTCGGCGGCAGTATCGAAGCAGAGCCGCCCCACCGCATATTCGATGTCTAGGTTGAACTGGAACTCGAACGGTATCTGGTCTGGCCCGCCAATGATGCACAGATAATAGGGGATGCGCGAAGCATCTACTGCGCCCGGTTCGCCGCCGTTGCGCCGTATCCACTCCACGTGGCTCTCCCCCGCCTTGTAGCTGAACACTCGCTTGGCTGCGCCGCGATAATCGATCAACTTCTGCACCGCCTGCTTCACCGCGGCGGCCTCGGTCTCAGCGAAGATGACCCCCCAGCCGGTCTCGTTCAGGTCGGTGATGTCATCGAACTGGGTATCCTTACCCTGTGGCGCGGCGGCAAAGTAGCCTTGCTCGGCGGCGGACATTTGTCGGGCCTGTTCCTCGGTCACAGCCACCTGCGCCAACCCATCAGGGCTGACTTGCGGGGTGAGCAAGCCACCGCTCTCTGCGTTCACCCCGAAGCTGACCAGCATCGGGTCGTTGCTATCGCCATTAGCCATCCTCGTTCCCCACTTCCTGATGCGCGGCGCATCTTGCTGATATGCAAGTATACAAAAGTACGGCGGCATAGTACCCGCCGATTGACTAATTATAGCAGCCACTGGTGGGTGAAGCAAGCGGCCAAAAACAGAGTTGACGCGCCGCTAAGGTTGTGGTATGCTTATGCTGCACGAAGGTTGATGTAGGTAGACAAGGAGATAGCGGCGATGAGCATCGAACGAATTGAACCCGGCCCCGGCCAAGAGTCGGTTTGGGATTACCCCCGCCCCCCCAGCGTCGCGGATAGCCACCGCCATATCCGCGTGGTGTTCAACGGCCAGACTATTGCCGACACCACGCGGGCGCAGCGGGTGCTGGAGACCAGCCACCCGCCGGTATATTACATCCCACTGGAAGATATTAAGACCGAGTACCTGAAGCCCACCAGCCGCCAGACCATCTGCGAGTACAAGGGCGCGGCCCGCTATTACACCGTCACGGTAGGCGACCGTAGCACCGCGAACGCGGCGTGGTACTATCCCGACCCCGAAGCGGA
>JBBSEE010000840.1:0-1530 GCA_038239995.1 Chloroflexia bacterium
GGCTCGCTCTACCTCCACTGCGACCCCACCGCCTCCCACTACCTCAAGCTGATACTCGATGCCGTGTTTGGGGTGGGGAGCTTTTTGTCGGAGATTATCTGGAAACGTACTTATGCTCATGGTTCAGCAAAAAGACCCGGGCCGGTACATGATGTAATCTTGTTCTATTCTAAGTCAGCTACTTATATTTGGAATCCTCAATACCAGCCTTATGAGGAGGAATATATCAAAAACTTCTACACTCAAGTTGACCCAGACGGAAGAAGGTTTCAGGCGATTAGCCTAACAGGACCGGGCGTTACTCGTAAAGGCGAAACAGGTCAACCTTGGAGGGGTGTAGACCCTACAACTAAAGGTAGACATTGGGCTGTTTCTCCAAAAGAACTCGACAATCTGGACGCGCAAGGGAAAATCTACTGGCCCAGTAGAGGAAGTATCCCTAGACTGAAGCGTTACCTTGATGAGAGTTTGGGAGTGCCTTTGCAGGACATCTGGAGCGACATTGGGCCAATAAGCGCACACGCTATTGAACGCCTCGGCTACCCCACCCAGAAGCCGCTGGCCTTGCTGGAGCGCATCATCAAGGCGAGCAGCAACCCCGGCGATGTAGTGCTAGACCCCTTCTGCGGCTGCGGCACCGCGGTGGTGGCGGCGGAGGGGTTGGGGCGGCAGTGGCTGGGGATAGACATCACCAGTCTAGCGATCGGGGTGATCGAGAAGCGGCTGCGCCAGACGTGGCCGGACGCGCACTTCCGCGTCGTCGGCCTCCCCGACCGCGAGGAGGATGCGCGGCGGCTAGCCAACGACGACAAGTACGAGTTCCAAGACTGGGTGGTGCTGAAGCTGGGCGGGCAGCCGATTCACGAGACCGCCCCCGGCAAGAGCAAGAAGGGCGCGGACAAGGGCATAGATGGGGTCATCTACTTCGAGGACAAGGGTAGGCCGCAGAAGGTGATCATATCGGTGAAGGGGGGCGAGAACATCGGGGTGGGGATGGTGCGCGACCTGCGCGGGGTAATTGACCGCGAGGGGGCGGCTATCGGGGTGCTGGTGATCGTGGACCAGCCGACCAAGCCGATGCAGGACGAGGCGGCCAGTGCGGAGCCATACGAGAGCGGCTACATCCTGCGCGGCCACGAGCAGCAGTACCCCCGCCTGCAAATCCTCACCGTCGCCGACCTGATTGCGGGCAAGGGGGTGGAGATGCCCCCCCACCACGAGGCCCAGACGATGCAGACCGCCCCGCGCGGCCAACGCAGCGCGGGCGAGCAGGGCAGTCTGTTCGGGGGCGAATAGGCCAGCGGATTAGGTTCAGCGGAGCAGCGAAGCAAGCGGATTGACCGTGCCAATTCACCCCCCGCAAAAGCCTCTCCCCACTAGAAAGATTAGGTGAGGGAGAACGCCGACGCGCATCAACCTAAAGCCTCTCCCAGCGGGAGAGGTTTGGTGAGGGAGAAACGTGCCAATTCAACCCTAGCCCATCGCAACTAAACCCCCCGCCCAACATAAAGCCTCTCCCAGCGGGAAACC
>JBBSEE010000841.1:0-1525 GCA_038239995.1 Chloroflexia bacterium
GAATATCTCGATCTCGCGCTTGTCACCGTCGTTGATTATCTGAGCCATTTTCTCCTCGTGGTGCTGATGTTGGTGCTGCTCGCTCCCACCCCCAGCCCCTCCCGGTGGGGGGGAGAGTGTCAGCGGCTCCTCTTGCGGCTGCCGCCCACCCCTACCGCGATGCGGAGGGCATCCTCGAAGGATGGGTCGTGGCCGAGGTTGCCCAACGCCTCGACCAGCAACTGGTCGTTGGAGCGGGCACCAATCAGCACGGTGCGCTCAATCTTGCTCTGCCCATCCACCTCGATCGTGGTGTTGATGTGTTCAGCAATCGGGGGCAAGCCCTCCCAGTCGCGGCGGGTATCCTCGCCAAAGTATTTGCGGGCAAGGGTGAACTTGGCCTTATGCCCATCATCCTCAGCATAGAGGGTGAAGTCCACCACATCACCGGGCCAGACCCCGTTGCCGGGCGCGTTCAGCACCTCCACCTGCACGGGCCGCTTGTCGCCGGTGGTCATTACTAGGTTGCAGACCCCATCACCGGCATCAATGTCGCCGGGGGCTTGCCAGTTCAGCCGCGAAGCCAGCCAGCCAATCAGCAGCAGGGCTTGGTTGGGGTTGGCGGTCTCCCCCCGCTTGTAGCGCACCTCCACGCTGGTCAGCTTGTTGAGGAAGGGGCGGAGATAGACGGCATCGAAAATCTGCGCGGTCAGTTGCCGCCACGCGGTCAGGCGGATCCAGTTCAAGTCGGAGACCGCCACCGCGGGATTGTCGTACTCGCGCAATTTAGCCAGCCGCGCAAGATTGCCCACCGGCTTGGGGAAGGTGATCGAATCGACAATCAGTTCGTCCGCGCTCGCCAGCAGTGAGCCGAAGGGGTACTGGCTGATGGTATGGTCGGCGTTGAGGGCTTGGTCGGGCCAGCCCGGCCACCAAATCACCACTGGCAGGTCGGAGACGAGCAGGGGGATGACCGTGCCGGGCAGGTCGGTGGCCGACTCCAGCCCGCTGGCGGTGATGTTTATCTGCTCACCACACACAGGTCGCCCCCCACCCACTGGCAAGCGACAGTGAGCGGATAGGCTGGTGGTAATGCCGGTCGGCCCCTCGCCGCCCGCATCGAGCAGCATGATAGTGCGGCAGGGGTAGTGACCGGCCAAAGAGGCCACCGTCTCGCTCAGATTGTCCACCTTGTCGGCACTAGGGGCGTGGACAATCAGGTTGAGCAGGCAGAAGCGCAGCACCGCCATGCCGCTATCGCCCCCGCCCGCGCTAGCCGCCGCCCACAGGTTGGTCAACTCGCGTTCGATAGTCCGCGCATCCACCCCCACCGGCTTGCCCCCGACGAAGGTCTGCACTCGGTTCTCGGTCTCTTTCGTATCAGTAGTCACGGTCTCCTCCATACCCGGTCGTCGCGGGCCATCATCTCCTGCGCCGCTGCTGGCCCCCAACTGCCCGCCTCGTAGTTGGGGAAGGTGGGGGGTGGTAGGGCCTTCCAGCCGTCCAATATCGAAGTGACCAGCGTCCATGCCGCCTCCACCTCGTC
>JBBSEE010000842.1:0-1525 GCA_038239995.1 Chloroflexia bacterium
ATGCCCATCGTAAGCAATCATACCTGTCCACATAGTTACGATGCACGTTGATGGGGGGAACTGGGCGTATGCGATTCGCCCCTACGTCATGGTGGCTTCCTTGCCACCAACCTAATCCGTTCATCCGTTTTTTCAATCCGTTGGCTGGTTGTCCTTCGTCAATAAATGCAAAGATAGTGTAAGGACGATAGATGCAAAACATCGCTAGATGTGTACCCTTCTAGCTGTACTTCAACATCTGTTCGTTCTCTACCATTTGACGAACCTCCGCGTCGTCCGGGGCGGGCCGAGTGGACCTCAGCCTACCGAGGGCTTCGTTCAGGGTTGCCCGCCGACCTTGTGGATGCTGGGAAAACAGCTCATCCATGACAAAGTACAGCGGGTTAATCTTCTCCGTTTGAGGCAAACCGCGCACCTGACGGTAGAGTTCGTGGTACTTATCCCAACTTTCCTGAAGGCTCTTCAACTCAGGAATAAGCTCCTCAGCTTCTTGATGCTCCTCGTGGGCGATAGCAGGTAGTGCAGCCATGTTCATCACCTCCTGTTGCTAAACTAGGCTTTCATTATATCACAGGGCGCAAGGGTATCACTGGGGGTGGGGATTGGAGGGCAAGCAGGCGATTTCTCGCCTTATCCCTCCCCGCTATCCTTACCCAAGTCCTCCAGCACCGCCCTGAGCGCGTCGGGCCACTTGTCGCCTAGCTGGGCGCGGCTGAAGCGCACCATGCGGGGGCCAATCTTCAGGGCCATGCCGAAGCGACGCGCGGCGCGGCTACGGCTGAGGGCGGCGAGACGACCAGAGGCGGCGGCCCGTTCGCTGAGGCGCACCGCAATCTCCGCATCGTTGCTACTGATGCTATCCACCCCCGCCTTTATTCCCAGCCCTTTGATTTGCACGATGTAGAGGAGATTGCGGGCCGCTTCGGGGAGTTCGCCGAAACGGTCTTCTAGCTCCTTAGCTATCTCCTTGCTCTGCAAGGGACTGAGCGGGCGGGCGAGGCGTTGGTAGAGGCGCAGGCGCAGGCTGTCGTCGTTGACGTAATCGGTGGGCAGGTAGGCGGACAGGGGTAGGTCAATGGTGAGCGGCTGGTGGTCCAACTCCGCCTCGGCGGCCAGTTCGGTCTGCGCTTCCGCCTCATCGGGCGGCGTATGACCGAGGTCGCGGCCCAGTTTACCCTGCGTGGCGATGCGTTGCAGGTTGCGGGCGCGTTCTACCGCGGCGGCCAGCAGGCGGGTGTACAGGTCGAAGCCAACCGCCCCGATATGCCCGCTCTGCTCCGCCCCCAGCAAGTCGCCCGCACCGCGTATCTCCAAATCGCGCAGGGCGACACGGAAGCCCGCCCCCAGTTCGGTGGCCTCCTGTATCGCTCGCAGTCGCTCCTGCGCCTCCTCGGTCAGATGCTTGCCCTTGTGGTAGAGGAGATAGGCGTAAGCGCGGTTCGCTGGCCCCCCCCCCCCCCCCCCCGTGCGGGGGAAACCGTGCGGGGCGGCACGTTACGCCCCCCCCCCACACAAAGTGTGTGTG
>JBBSEE010000843.1:0-1523 GCA_038239995.1 Chloroflexia bacterium
CGAGGTTGGTGAGCGAAATTGCGATGCCCCGCTTATCGTCCAGACCGCGCCGCATCGCAAGGCTAGCCTCGTAGAGTTGGCGAGCCGCGGCGTAATCGCCCTGCCCCAGCGCAAGGTTGCCCGCCGCGTTCAAGGCTTTGGCTCGCTTCGCCGAGGGTTGACCCTCACCTATCGCCAAGAGGCTGGTCAGCCACCGCCGCCCCTCGCTGAAGTAGCCATGTACCCACCAGAACAGCCACAACGCGCCGCCTAGCTCCAACCCCGGCTCCTCCGCATCGCTTTCAATCGCCCATGCCAGGGCCGCCCGCAGATTGTCATGCTCGGTCTCCAACGCGGCGAGCGCGGCCTTCTGCTCGTCGCTCCGCAGTTTGGCTTCGTTCTCCTCGGCCAGCTTGAGGAAGTATGACAAATGGGCATCACGCACCGCCCCCGCCCCCATCTCGGCCAAGCGGTCGCTAGCGTAGTAGCGCACCGTCTCCAGCATCCGATAGCGGCTCTCGGCCCCCTGCTGCTCGGCGATGGCTAGCGACTTGTTCACCAAACTCTCTAGCAGGTCGAGCGTATCGTTGACCCCAAGCTCTTGACTGAGACAAATCGCCTCGGCAGCCGCTAGCGACCAGCCGCCCGCGAACACCGCAAGGCTTGCCAGCATCGCCCGCTCGGCAAGGGTGAGCAGGTCGTAGCTCCAATCGATCAGGGCCTTGAGGGTCTGCTGGCGGGGCAGGGCGGTACGACTGCCGCCCGTGAGCAGGCGAAAGCGGTCATCCAGCCGCGCGGCGATTTGCTCCACGCTGAGGGTTCGCACTCGCGCCGCCGCTAGCTCTAGGGCCAGCGGCAGGCCGTCCACCCCCGCGCAGATACGACGCACCGCGGCGGCGTTACTCTGGTCCAGCCGAAACTATTGGCGGGGTTGGTTCGCCCCGCTCTAGTCGGTTCAGCGGCGGCGCACCCCACTCCGCCTCGCTGAAATTGGGACATTCCACGAGGTCGAGCAACTCCTGCGCCTCAGCCTGTGTGTAGATTGCCTCCCAGTCGGCAAGGGTGCGAACGATGGCCTTCACGTCGCGGGCGGTCAACTTTGCTCCCTTAGTCGCATTCAGCCGATTGCTCAATTCGGGGGCACTGAGGTTGACCGCCTCGGCAAGGTCGCGCTGGGTCGGCCTGCGCCCATCGTCGTAGGGACGGGCGCGGCGATATAGCTCTTGCACGCGCTCACGAAACGCCTTCAAATCGTACATACGCTAGTTCCTCATCCTCATCCCCACCCCAACCGACCACCGCCCTGCCATGAAGCTATACTAATGCCTTGCCCCCCATTAGTCAAGCCCCGCCCCAGTTGCCAATTGGCGGCAACTTCGCTATCCAACCCTATCAGACCCCACCGCCAGCGCAGGGTGGAGTAGTAGAATGGTATCAGGGCGCGTCGGCGCTGCGTCCTGCTTGTCCGAACCAAACGTGAATTGGTCTCATAGGAAGGAAGGAGAACCACTATGTTTCATCTTACCCGCCGCGGGCGCGGCCTC
>JBBSEE010000844.1:0-1521 GCA_038239995.1 Chloroflexia bacterium
GAGCTTTATCCACGTGCGATGGAGGGGGTAGGCTCGCTTGCCGTGTACATACTCGCCATACTGCGCGAGGCCGTCAGGTCGCCGCGCCGCTGTTATTAGGGCCGACTTCCGTATCGTCTCCCGCTGCTCCGGACGCAGGCTGTCTAGGTACTCTTGCAAGTTCGGCGAGGAGGGCGAGTTGCTCGGTAGTGAGGATGGCAAGCTGATGCTCATGATTGCTCTCGGTCTGGATAGGCCCGCCGTCTTTGCCGGTCATCTCCTGTTGTACCTTGGTGGGGGCGAACGCGCCGAACAGCTTCGCCTCGTGCGCCTCTAGCTCTAGCAGTAGCTTGCAGAGCATGTACTGGCGTTCATACGCGGGTTTGGTGGTGAGCGGTAGCTTGGTCTTGGGGTTGGTGGGTACGTCAAGGAGTTGGGGCAAGAGGCTACTAATTATCTGGTTGCCCCGTGCCTGCTGTACTAGCCGTAGCCGTTGTATGGCGGCTTCGCTGTCCGCATTGACCTCTTTGTACAGGTAATGCAGGTCACGAGCTACGGTTTCGTGACCACATTCGTACCCTTCGATAGTCAGTTGCTGGGCAATGCGCCGGTAGCTGAGACCCATGGTTGCTAGCTTGAGGGCGCGGTCACGGCGCATGGCTATCTTCACCTGCTCCGCATTTCGTCGCGGGTCGGCCCGCTTGGGCTTAGGCGGCGGCGGCGGCTCGTCGGGAGCGGGGGCGGCTTTGGCTAGCAAACGGTGGGGGGAGCGAGGCATGGTAGGATTTTGTCCCGTTCATTGTGTGTGATTGTCGTGCGTTCGTTCGTGCGAACGTTGGGGTGGGGTGAGGAATAGTGGCAACGGGTTAGAACGGGCGACCGGACGATACCGACTGGGCTTGCAACATCGCGAGGAACTCGGCTTTGACTTCCGGCTTGAGGAACTCCCCACGCATCACTGAGGTGTGCATTGCGGCATTGGAGCGTACCCCACGCATCATCATACAGAGATGATGACCAGAGACGAGGACTGCCACACTCGCGGTCTTAGCGGCCCGCTTCACGTGGTCGGCCACCTGCTGCGTAAGCTGCTCCTGTAGCTGAAGCTGGTGCGCGTAATACTGCACGATACGAGCTAGCTTGGAGAGGCCCAGCACACTGCCCTCGGTGAGGTAGCCAATTGAGACATTGACGATGAAGGGCAGCAGGTGGTGTTCGCACATTGTCCATGCCTCTACTCCGCTCACCACCACCATTTGGTCGGTCTCAGAGTGCGAGAAGGCGGTATCTACATTCGACGGGGGGGGAGCGATGAACTCTAGCCACGCCTTAGCGAAGCGGCGCGGGGTATCGCGTAGCCCCTCGCGGTCAGGGTCTTCACCAATGGCGATCAGTAGTTCCCGTCCTATACGTTCGAGGGTGGCTTGGCTGGCTCCTACGGGTTCCCCCGCGACTGGCGGGTGGTGATAGTCGCCGAAGTGGGGGTGAAGCACCGTATCGGGCATGGTTTCAATCCTCACCCAACCCGAAGGCTGGGTGCAA
>JBBSEE010000845.1:0-1520 GCA_038239995.1 Chloroflexia bacterium
CCCCCCCCCCCCCCACCCCCTGATGCACCCCGCGCGGCCAAACCCCCACTCTGCGGCCCTTGTTAGCTTGATGCAGATGGGCGGATGCGCTGTGTCCCCACCCCCCTTTCGCCTTGCCCCCAACCCCCGCGCAGTGTAGAATAGAGTATCATCCGCCTGCTTTGGCCTAGAAAATTGGAGACCCTATGCCGATGAATCGCCGTGCTAACCGCTGGCTCACCCTGCTGGTCGCCCTCAGCCTCACCCTTGCGCTCATCCCCCAGTTGCCCGCCCGCGCCGCCGAGGGCCAGTTTGTCACCACCTCTGGCCGCCAGTTCGTCTATGGCGGGCAGGCAGTCAAGCTGAAGGGGATAAACTATTACCCGCAGCTAACCCCATGGACCGCGATGTTCGACCACTGGCAAGGAGCATCCGTAGATGCGGACATGGCGCGGCTGCAAAGCTGGGGGGTGAACCTCATTCGCGTGCTTATCCCCTTCGGTGAACAGTATGACTGGACTGATGGCAGTGGGGAGATTGACCCTGACCACCTCACCAACCTGAAGCAACTGGTGCAGGCGGCGGGCAACCACAACATCAAGGTCAACCTCACCCTGTTCGACTTCTATGATGGGGGGGCGGCTGCCGGTTCGCCAGAGGATGGACGCAACTACACCTACCTCGCGCAACTGGCGGACACCTTCCGCAACGATGACCGCATCTTCGGGTGGGACATCCACAACGAGCCGGACAACTATGGGCTATGGACGGGCCGCCACCGCCCCGACCTGTTGCTCGCGTGGATGCAGCGCATGGCGAAGAACCTACGCGACCTCGACCACAATCACCACCCCATCACCATCGGCTTCGGCAACTACCAGAACTACTGGCTGCCAGCCCCTGACGGCTCGGTGGCCGCCGACTGGGTGGACTTCATCAGCTTGCACAGCTACGATGCGGGCAATGTGGTCGCCCAAATCGCCGACATCAAGGGGCGTAGCGGCAAACCCATCCTGCTGCAAGAGACCGGCTGGCCTACTGGCCCAAGCTGCAACTCGTTCGACTACAACGAGGCTACCCAAGTGCGCCTCTACCGTGCGATGGTAGACGCGGCCCAGAGCGGGGACATCGGCGGGCTGGTCGGCTGGACCATGTGGGACTATCGGCCCGGCGCATCGCGGGGCGGTGGGGTGGAGTCGCGCGACGACTACTTCGGGCTGCTGCGACTGGACGGCAGCGACAAGCCCGCCCTTGCCGACTTCCGCGCCTACGCCGCCCCGCCTCTGTCCAGTACATCCACCTCCGCCCTGCCCTACACCACCCAGCCGTATGACCCGATGAAGAACCTCGGCAACCGCGACTATGGCCCGCCCCTCTACTTCCCCGAAACCAATATCTATGTGTGGGATGCGTTCAAGGACTATTGGCGACGCTTCGGCGGGCTGGAGATATTTGGTTATCCCCTGACCATGGCCCGCAAGGAAGTGTTGAGCGACGGCAAAGAGTACATCGTGCAATACTTTGAACGCGCCCGCTTCGAG
>JBBSEE010000846.1:0-1516 GCA_038239995.1 Chloroflexia bacterium
GCGAGGCGAATATGCTGGGCAGCCTCGACCACCCCAACATTGTGCCCGTCTACGATTACTTCAACGAGAACAATACCGCCTATATGGTGATGAAGTTCATCAGCGGCGTAACTATGGACAAGTACTTGGCGATGGCGGGCGGACGCTTGCCGGAGGCGGAGGCGATAAACTATACCGTACAGGTGGGCGAAGCCCTAAAGGTGCTGCACGCCGCCAATATCCTGCACCGCGACATCAAACCCAACAATATCATTCGCACCAGCGCAGGGCAAGCGGTGCTGATAGACTTCGGCTCGGCCCGCGAGTTCGCCCTCGACCGTACCGTGATGCAGACTGCGCTGACCACCATGGGCTTCGCCCCGCCCGAGCAGTTCGTCGCCTTTGGCCGCAAGGGGCCTTATACGGATATATACGCGCTGGCGGCGACTTGCTATTATCTGCTCACCGGGCGCATCATCACCGACCGACTGGACCCCAACGCGGCCAGCCCCAACCTGATTGCCGCGCTGCGTCACGGCCTCGCCAACAATCCCGCAGACCGGCCCCAAACCATCGCCCAGTTCGTTGACGAATTGCAGGGCCGCGTCCCCGTGCCTGCAGCCTACCTGAATGCGGTGGCTAGCCCGCCACTGCCGCCCCCGCCCAGCCCGCACCCACGATGCAGACCCCGCCGCCGTTTGAGGTAGAGCCGTCACCGCCACCGATAGTCGTGCCCCCGCCAGTGCAGGCGCAACCGCCTCCACCTCCACCGCCGCCGGTGCGGGTGCAACCGCCTCCGCCCGCCGTCCCCGAAAACCCCGATGCCACCATGCAGGTGCCAGAGTATCTGATTAACTCCGGCCAGCCCCCTCCACCGCAGCGGGAGGTGCCGAAGACCACAATTATCCGCGACCCGCAGTCCATGCCCCCGCCCGCCTTCAGCGCGGTGATGCCCAATCGCCAACCATCGCCGCCGCCCCCACCGCCGAGCTATCCCCCGCAAGGGCAAGGCTACCCCCCGCCACCGGGCTATCCGCCGCAAGGATACCCCCAGCAGCCGGGCTATCCGCCGCAAGGATACCCCCAGCAGCCGGGTTATCCGCCGCCGCAAGGCTATCCTCCTCAGCCCGCCTATGCGGTTGCCCCCCCACCGCCTGCCCGCCGCAGTCGGTTGCCCTTGCTGCTATTGCTACTCTTGCTGCTGCTTATCGGCGCGGGGGTAGTGGCCTACTTTGTGTTCTTCAACAAGAGCAGCAACAGCACTGTCGCCGAAAACCCCGCCGTCACCCTCACCGCCACCCCCGCGTTGCTGGCGACTGCGACCCCGGCGTTGCTGCCGACTGCCACCAAGGTCGCGGTCGTGGCGGCCCAACCCTCGGCCACCAGCGTCGCCCCCAGCCCGACTGAGCAGGTGGCTAGTCCCACTGCGCTGCCCGTTACCGATACACCACTCCCTATCACCGACACCACCGTCGCGGCCACTGATACGCCCCCACCCCCCGATACACCCGCGCCGCCTACCGATACCCCGCCGCCC
>JBBSEE010000847.1:0-1509 GCA_038239995.1 Chloroflexia bacterium
ACCTCGGCCTCAACGACATCAACGGCTTGCCCCTCGTCAGCGTGCGCGACATCACCCTGCGCGGCTTCAACAAGGTGCTGAAGCGGGCCTTCGACATCGGGTTCAGTGCGGGGTTGCTGATTTTCGCCTCCCCGTTGATGCTGCTCATCGCCATCCTCATCAAGCTGGAGTCGCCCGGCCCGGTCTTCTTCGTGCAGGAACGGGTGGGGCTGGACGGCAAGCCGATACAGGTGATAAAGTTCCGCAGTATGAGGAGCGACGCGGAGCAGCACGGCACATGGACCACCGCCAACGACCCCCGCCGCACTCGCATTGGCCGCATCATCCGCCGCCTCTCCTTCGACGAGTTGCCCCAATTTATCAACGTGCTGATTGGCGAGATGAGCGTGGTCGGCCCCCGCCCCGAACAACCCCAGTATGTGGAGCAATTCAGACAGCTAATCCCCCGCTATATGCGTCGCCACAAGGAGAAGGCGGGGCTGACCGGCTGGGCGCAGGTCAACGGCGCACGGGGCGACACTTCGATAGAGGAGCGCACCCGCTACGACCTCTTCTACGTGGAGAATTGGTCGCTGCTGCTCGACCTCAAAATTATCCTCCGCACTTTTGTGATGCTGTTCACCGATAGGCAGGCTTACTGAGTGTTATAATGACCCCAGCACAACATACCAGCGCAGCGCGGAGGATTGATTGGCAAGCAGAGATAGCGATTACGATGCAATCATCATCGGCGCGGGTCACAATGGGCTGACCTGCGCCGCGTACTTGGCAAAGTCGGGTCTGCGCGTGCTGGTGTTGGAGCGGCGCGAACAGGTGGGCGGCGCGGTCTACACCGAGCAGCTTTGGCCCGGCTACAAGGTGGACACTTGCAGCGTGTTCCACGTCATCATCCACAAGTCGCCAGTGGTGCAGGAGCTTGAACTGGAACGCTACGGCCTGCGCTACATGGCGATGGACCCCTTCGCCTTCGCCCCCTTCCCCGACGGCTCTAGCATCACCTTCTACCGCGACCTCGACCGCACCTGCGCCAGCATCGCCCGCATCAGTGAGCGCGATGCCGAGGCCTATCGCCATTTCATCCAGACGTGGGGACAATTCAATGAGGCGGTGTTCGCCGCCTTCAACCACCCTCCCACAATCGGGCATATGGGGCGCAATGTGGCCTTGAGGCACGGCGGCAAGATGCAGGCGGCGATTGCCCGCAGCGGCTTGGGGGTTGGGGGGATGATGCAGCAGGTGCTGATGCCCTACGGCCAACTGGTGCGCCAGAGCTTCGAGAGTGAGCAGCTACGCGCCGCGGTGGCGTGGCTGGCGGCGCAGTCGGGGCCGGGGCCGCACGAGGTGGGCAGCGGCGACCTTGCCGGGGTGATGTCGCTGTACCACGATGTGGGGATGAAGCACCCGGTGGGCGGCAGCGGCGAACTGGCCTATGCACTGGCCCGCTGCGTGGAGGCGCATGGCGGTACGGTGCGGGTCAACGCGCTAGTCAAGCGTATCATCGTGCGCGGC
>JBBSEE010000848.1:0-1504 GCA_038239995.1 Chloroflexia bacterium
CACTTGCCCGCGTAGCTGGTGGTAGCATCGGTGTGGATGGAGCCACCACTGGGCAGACCCTCGGTGTAGCTGCTCCAGGGCACACATTGTTGACTGTTCTCAAAGCTGGCATTGGGGATAAGCAGCGCGGCGACGGCGATTTGGGCCACGGCAAAGATGGCGATAGGGCGAAGCATTTATAACCTCCTGTGTATCATTGCCCCCTTTCACGCTTTTTCAGATAGGAAGAAGGTACTAGGGGGGAGTAGCCCAAAAGTCCTATATCTCAACACGCGAATTGTACCACAGCAACCTTACCAAATACCTTACCAAATCAGGCAATTTTGGTGCAATCTTGTTACATCTATGCAATTTCGTTACAGTTGGGGAGGAAAACGTTAAGGTTAGCTGCTCCAACGCGGCGCGGTCGAGGCGGTAGGGTAGCCATTCGCTCATCCGCCGCGCCCCTAGCCGCTCGTAGAAGTCAATCGCGTGCTGATTCCAGTCCAGCACCACCCACTCAAGTCGCCCGCAGCCGCGCCGCCACGCTTCTTGGGCGCAATGGCGGAACAGGGCGTAGCCGACCCGCTGGGCACGGAACTGGGGCAGCACGAACAGGTCTTCTAGGTAGAGGGTAGGGAGGGCGAGGAAGGTGGAGTAGGTCTCGAACACGAAGGCGTAGCCCGCCGCCTGTCCCCCCATCTCCGCAAGGTAGATGTCGAAGCGGGGGCGGGGGGCGAAGGCATCGGTCAGCAGCCGCGATTGGGCCATCGCATCGGGGGGCGGCAGTTGCTCGAACTCGGCGAGAGCGAGGATGAGGCGGATGATGGTATCGGCATCAGCGGGGGTGGCTTGACGGATGGTCGCTTCCACTAATCTGCTCCTATGGCCGTCGCCAGCAGGCCCATTGGGGGTTGTTCAAGTCCAGCCAGTAGCCGCGTGCGTTGTCGCCGTAGGCGAGCGTGCAGGCGGCGTTGACATCAATGGGGCCGAGGTTGGCGGGGGCGAAGCAGGCCCAGCGGAAGGCGGCTTGGACGTTGGGCAGGTCTTCCAGCTTGGCTTCGCCGTATAGGTGAGCAGCTTCGCAGTAGCGGGGGATGGGAACTGGCCCCAGCCGCGTATCCCCGCGATGGCAGTACCAACTGTTGGCATCGTCGGCGTTAGCAAAACTTGCGCTCGCGTTAGCACCGTAGGCGAGGCGGCAGGCATCACCCATCACTACCCCACCAACCTTATGCGTAGCGGACGAGTAGCAAGCCCAATCTAGGGTGGTGGCATCACGGGGCGGCTTGGTGAGGCGGGCAGTGCTGGCCGGGTAGGTGGCGCGGCAATAGGGGTTGAAGTCTGCTGCCCCCAGTTGCACCCAGCCCGCCCCCAGTTGGCTCGACGAGGTAGTGGTGGGGTTCGGCGGCGGGGGCACGGGGGTATTGGGGGGGGGCAGGGGCGTGGCGGTGGGCAAGGGGGTCTTGGTCGGCTTCAGGGTCTTGGTCGGCTTGGGGCTAGCGGTGGGGGGCAGCGGCGTAGC
>JBBSEE010000849.1:0-1499 GCA_038239995.1 Chloroflexia bacterium
ACACCTTCGTGCTGGAACTGGCTCTGATTGCGATTGACGCGCAGTTCCCTGCCAAGACGTGGGTATCGAACATCGTCAAGGGCTTCTTCGGCAACAACAATCTCGAATTGCAGGGCACTATCGTGCAGGCGATTGCCGGTTATATCTACCCAGTGGGGGTGATGCTGGTACTCACCGCCATCCTCGTGGTCATCCTGTTGACGGTATGGAAGGCGAACAAGACCGAGATTATTATTGGCCTGTTCACCGGCTTCGTTGCCAGCTACACGCTGCTCACCATCATCGGCACCGCCTTCCGCGGGCCGAGCATGAACCTGTACTGGCCGTGGGCGATGCCACACTTGCATTAGGGGCTACCAAAACCCCTCTCCCTCTGGGAGAGGCTGGGTGAGGGCATGAAGCGCAAGCATCTAAGGAGCGTAACCAGATGGGCAAAGTAGTCAGCGAAGATTTGCAGCAGAGCCGCAAGCTGGCGATTGGTTCGGAGGGCGCGGAGGGGGAGCTTGACCGGCGCGGTTTCTTCAAGGTCGCCTTCCTCGCTTCCACGGGGCTGGCGGGGCTGCTGAGTCTTGGGGGGTTCTTCAAGTTCTTCTTCCCCAACAAGTCCAGTCCCTTCGGCAGCAAGATAGTCGCTGGTAAGCTGCCCGATTTCCCAGGGGCGACGCTGGCGAATGGCACATTTACCACCACCCTCGGCCCCACCTCGCGCAATCGCGACGGCCACTTCTTCCTCGTGCATCTGCCCATGGGCCTGATTGCGCTGCATTGGAGGTGCGTCCACCTCGGTTGCACCGTGCCGTTCAACCCCAACGAGGAGTTTTCCAGCTACGAGTCGCCGCTCAACGATGGTCAGCAGGTCAAGTACGTGGGGATGTTCCACTGCCCCTGTCACGGCTCCACCTACGTACCGACCGGCCAAATCGTGGCTGGCCCCGCACCCCGCCCGCTGGATGTGATGCAAGTCACCTTGCAAGGTGGCGACACTATCATCGTGGACTCCGGCGTGATTACCTCACGCACCAAGTGGGACCCCAAGGACACCAAACAATACCTCGCGATATAGAAATATGCGGCGAACTGTAGTTGCGACCACGCAGACCCAAATCTAAAATTGCAGCGGGGAGCGAACCTAATGAGCGATAAAGGGATATTGAGCATTGCGCTGGTGTTGGCCCTAGTCTTTGGCGGGGCACTATATTTCGTGATTGACTCGAACCGCACCAGCCAGCAGGCTAACTCCGCGCTGACCGCCTCGGCTTTGGCGGGGCAGAAGCTGTACGGACAGTATTGCTCCATCTGTCACGGGCCGTTGGGCGAGGGCTGCATCGGCCCCGCCATCAATCGGGCCGACTGGCGCGACAGCGACCATGGCGGCAGCACCACCACCGACATCGAAGCAGCGAAGGCATTGATACAGAAGACCATCCATCAAGGACGCAACGGTATCCAGCCCAACCCGCAGATACCGAATATGCCTGCATGGGGGCAGGACAATGGCG
>JBBSEE010000850.1:0-1498 GCA_038239995.1 Chloroflexia bacterium
ATTGCTAAACAGGCGTTGGATAACTATGGCGCGTTGCTGCACGATTTCTTGCCCGCTAATGTGCGTGAACGCGCTGGCCTGATGCTGCTGCCCGATGCAGTGCGCCACGCCCACTTCCCCACCGATGTCGCCCACCTCGAACGCGCCCGCCGCCGCCTTGCTTTCGACGAGTTCTTGCTCATCCAACTGGGGATGCTGATGCGGAAGCGCGAGTGGCAGCAGGACCAGCCGGGCCGCGAGATTAAGCCCGACCCCGCTCTGCTGGACCGCTTCCTTGCTACCTTGCCCTTCGAGCTAACGAAGGCGCAGCGCAAGGTGTTGGCCGACATAATGGCGGATATGGAGAAGCCGCTGCCGATGTCCCGCCTGTTGCAGGGCGATGTAGGCAGCGGTAAGACCATCGTGGCCGCCACCGCGATGTTGGCCGCCGCCGCCGCGGGCTATCAGTCGGTGCTGATGGCTCCCACCGAGATACTTGCCGAGCAGCACTATCGCACCATCAGCCGCATCATGGAGCAAATCACTATCCCCGCGCCAGAGGGGACGCTCACCCTCGAAAAGAAGCTGGTGGACGGCAAGATGCAACTGGGCGGCCTGATTGCGGGCGGCGAACGCGCGGTGCAAGTGCGCTTGCTCACTGGCAGCGTGAAGAAGGCGGAGAAGCGGCGGGTCTATCAGGAGGCGGCGCAGGGCAGCGCGGACATCTTCATCGGCACTCATGCTTTGATACAGGAGAAGCTGGAGTTCAACGCCCTCGGCATCGTAGTGGTGGACGAGCAGCATCGCTTCGGCGTGTTGCAGCGTAATGCGCTCAGGCAGAAGGGTTATAACCCCGACACGCTGGTGATGACTGCCACCCCCATCCCCCGCAGCCTTGCCCTCACCGTGTATGGCGACCTCGACATCAGCGTGATTGACGAGAAGCCGCTGGGTAGGCTGCCGATTAAGACCAAGTGGCTCGCCCCCAATCAGCGCGAGGGGGCATACAAGTTCATCCGCAAGATGGTGGCCGAGGGGCAGCAAGCCTTCATCATCTGCCCGTTGGTCGAAGAGTCGGAGAAGATTGAGGCGAAAGCGGCGGTGGACGAACACGCGCGGCTGCAATCCGAGGTCTTCCCCGACCTGAAGCTGGGGCTGGTGCATGGGCGGATGAAGGCGGAAGAGAAGGATAGGGTGATGACCGCCTTCCGCGCGGGCGAGTACAACATACTGGTTAGCACCAGCGTGGTGGAGGTGGGCATTGATGTGCCGAACGCCACCGTGATGATGGTGGAGGGGGCGAACCGCTTCGGCCTCAGCCAACTGCACCAGTTTCGTGGGCGGGTGGGGCGTGGCGAGGCCCAATCCTACTGTATGCTGCTAGCCGATAGCGTGGGGGTGATTGCCGAGGAGCGGCTGAAGGTGATCGAGAGCAGCGATGACGGCTTCGTGCTAGCCGAGGCGGACTTGCAGATACGCGGCCCCGGCCAGTTCTTTGGCACCAAGCAGAGTGGCTACA
>JBBSEE010000851.1:0-1497 GCA_038239995.1 Chloroflexia bacterium
AGCAGCGGGTCATCTTCGATGCGGAGGCCCACTAGCATCTCGGCGAAATCGGCATAGGGATAGGGGCCGACATCGAGGGCCACCCCCTGATGGTTGGCCCCGCCGGTGATTTGGTCGAGGCGGAGGCGGGGCAGGTTCTGGGTTGGCACACCTAGCCCTTTCGCCAGTTCCAGTGCATCAGCCAGCGTGCCGCTCTGCTCGTTCACGCCCTCGGCTAGCAGCAGGCGGTTGACCTTGCGCCGCCCCGCTCGCAACGCCTCGCGCACCGCGTTGCGCCCATACAGTATCTCGCTCATCATTACCTCCCTACGCAAAAGGCCAGCAAACGAACGCTGGCCCGGCCTTTGATTTTGGATTTTGGATTTTAGATTGTGGATTGTGGAGGCACCATTAACAATGTTAATAACTCAAAACTCATCACTTACTCAAACCTCAAACCTCAAACCTCAGACCTCAGACCGGCGTGCTGCTCGGTTCGATGGTGCTGCTGGAGGCAGGTGACGGCGCGGGGGTGGGTTCGCTGCTGGGGGTCTCGCTCTTGGGCGCGTCGCTACCTTCGGTGGCGGGCTTGTCGGGGCCAGCGGCGCGTTTGGCCTGCTCGGCATCCTGCTTGCGGCTGTCGGTGATGTACCAGCCCGAACCCTTGAAGATAATCCCCGCGGGCTGTAGCTGTCGCTTCGCCTGCGCGTGGCACGTGGGGCAAGGGTAGACGTTCTCCGCGCTAAACGGCTGCATCTTGTCAAATTGTTCACCACATTCGGGACAGCGATACACGTAAATCGGCATTCTCGAACCTCCCTCGGCATCGGCAATTACCACATCTTGCCTAATTGTACCAAATCTCTTAGCACTCTGCAAGGATGAGTGCTAATCTTGCGCTTGCCATCGCGAAGGGGTACAATTAACCTGCGCTCTGCGTAAATCTGACCAATCGAAAATCCAAAATCGCCAGAGGAGGAGAAGCCGTGCCGAAAGTGTTGATTGCCGATGCGCTTGCCCCCCGCGCCGCTGCGGTGCTGACCGAGGGTGGGGCCGAGGTTGTAACTCGCCTGAAGATGGCCCCTGCCGAACTGACCGCCGCGCTGCACGATGAGGGCTTCGACGCGATATTGGTACGCAGCGACACCAAGCTAACCCGTCCGGTGCTGGCGCAAGCGGTGGGTCTGCGCCTTATTGTCCGCGCCGGGGTGGGCCTCGACAATGTGGACGCGGCGGCAGCAGGGGAGCGCGGCATCCATGTAACCAACACCCCCGCCGCCACCACCGTGTCGGTTGCCGAACTGGTGATTGGGCTGATGCTATCGTTGGCCCGCCGCCTGCCCGCCGCCGACCGCAGCGTGCGCGAGGGCAAGTGGGAGCGCAAGGCGTTCATGGGCCGCGAACTGAGCGGCAGCACCCTCGGCGTGCTAGGCCTCGGTCGCATCGGGTCGCAGGTCGCCAGCATTGCCCGCGCCATGGGGATGCGGACTATCGCCTACGACCCCTACGTGCAGCCCG
>JBBSEE010000852.1:0-1490 GCA_038239995.1 Chloroflexia bacterium
CCGACAAGTACAAAGAGGATGCCAAGCACACCGCCACCCAAGACATCTATACCCCCGCCGATCGGGGCATTATCTACGACCGCAATGGGGCGCAACTGGTGCGTAACGAGGCGCGGTGGGCGATTGCGGTGACGCGCCCCGACCTGCCTAGCGGCAGCGACTTGTATCTCATCCCCTACTATCTCCCCACCGACCCTGCCGCCCGCCCAGCGGTGTTCGACCGCATCGCCACGCTGGTCAATCGTCCCGACATCATCGCCGCGACTATTGCCCGCCTCGTCGCCGCCACCGACCCGCAGCGGCCCTACCAGCCTATCCTGCTGGCGACCGGCCTCGATAGCGCGGCCCTCAAAGCAATTGCCAACGCTAGCGACTTGCCCGCGCTGTGGACCGCCCCCGCCAGCAAGCGCGTGTTCGACGGTTTGGGCCAGATTGTCGCCGCCCCCACCGTCGTGTATCTGATACCGCAAGAGCTACCCGCCACCAAACAGGGGGTGGATAGCGTTCCCGATGAGGTGGGGCGGCAGCGGGTGTATAGCAACACCGCCACCCTGCTCACCCCCTTCGGCGGGCCGGACGGCGCGACTATCGCGGGCAAGCTGGGCGAGGCAGTCAGCCCCGACCGGCCCGCGCTGCTATTCAGTGGGCTGAACGATGTCACCGCGGAGAACTTCCGCCGCACCGCCGCCGCCCTGCCCGGCATCCACATTGGCAGCGAACTGGAATACAACTACCTCCGTGCATATTCCGCCGCCTCGTTGAACCCGGTCATCGTCAAGAGCAATGTCAGCGAGGATATTGTGATGAAGGTGGAGACCAAGAGCCGCGACCTGCCCGGCAGCAGCATCGTCAGCGAGCCGGTGCGCGTCTACGCCGATGGCCCCACCTACGCCCACCTGATTGGCTACACCGGGCGCATCAGCGATGATGAACTGGCGAAGAACCCGCCCCCGATTGACTCCGCTCACCCCGAACTGCCAATCGCCCCCATCTACCTCGCGGGCGATAAGGTGGGGCAAGTGGGGCTGGAGGCGACCCTAGAGCAGCAGCTACGCGGCAGCAAGGGGGTCAAGGAGATGGCGGTGGACAACGGCGGCGACCCCACCAGCCTCGTCGGTCAAATCCCCCCGCTGATGGGCAACAACGTCTACCTCACGGTGGATAGCGGCTTGCAGAAGGCGGTCACTGCCGCCTTGCAGAAGGGCATCAGCGAGGCGGGGGTTACGTCGGGGGTGGCGATCGTCGAGGATGTGCATAGCGGCCAGATATTGGCGATGGTCAGCCTGCCCAGCTACGACAATAACCTGTTCGCCACCGGCATCTCGCAGACCGACTTCGATAAGCTGAACAACGATACCAACCTGCCGATGTACAATCGCGCGATTGCGGGCCTGTACCCGCCGGGTAGCACCTTCAAAATTATCATGGCCTCGGCGGGCTTGCAGACCGGGGTTATCAACACCACCAAGACCTACAACTGCCCCGGCACC
>JBBSEE010000853.1:0-1490 GCA_038239995.1 Chloroflexia bacterium
ACCAGCACCAGCAGTTTATGACCGAGGTGGCGGTCGCCAGCCTGCGCGGGGCGCGGGGCGAGGTGCAGTTCCGTGAACCGGGCGGTTTGCTGGGACGACCGGACAAGGAGGTGGCCCCGGCAGTGGACGTTAGCAAGCTGGACCCGCAGCGAGCGGTCTCCCGCTACCACGCCGACCTCACGTGGCAGCCGGATGGTTGGTTTATCCGCTTGCGGGATACCGCCAAGCACCGTACCTACGTGAACAACCGCGAGATACAACCCGGCGAGAGCGTGCCCCTACGCGACGGTGATACCCTCCGCATCGCCCGCCTTGCCCTATCCTTTCACGCTAGCTTTGTGCAGGAAGCCATTCAGATAAAAGATGAAAGATTAAAGACGAGAGATTAAAGGTCAAAGATTATAGATTAAAGAAGAAAAACAGAAGCAACATATTTTCATCTTTAGTCTTTAATCTTTAATCTTTAATCTCCCCAGAAGGGAGCTATACTCATGGGCAGCCGACAGAACGTAGTCCCGCTCATCATCGCCCTGATATTGGCGGTGCTGGCAGGGGTGGCCTCATGGTACTACCTGAGCAACACCACCAACCAAGCCCAGCTTGATGCCCAAGACAAGCTGAACAAGTTGGGCAGCCAAGTGCCAGTGGTGGTGCCGCTCACTGACATTAGCCCCGGCAGTGCCATCACCCTCGATAACGTGAAGATGAGTACCCGCTACCAAGCCGACATACAGGGTCTCAAGGTGGTGACTGGCACCGAGCCGCTGAAGGGGATGTACGCCTCGACTTGGCTGTACAACGGCGAACCGATTATCGCCAACCGCATTACCTCGCACGCGGGCGAAACGCAGGTGGCCGAGTTGCCCTCCAAGCAGATACCCCCCACCAAGAAAGCCTTCGCTCTGTCTATCAGCCCTGAGCAGGCGGTAGGCGGGCTGATGGGGACGGGCGATTACATTGATGTGTACTCCTCCACTGCTGGGGTCAGCACCCTGATTTACTCTGATGTTCATGTGCTGTGCATCTCCGGCCAGTTCCCTTGCGGCGGCAGCATCAGCACCGATACCACCAACCCCAACTCCGGGTTCAACAGCACCAGCAACGGCAACACCATTCGCGGCGGGGTGCAGAGCGGCAGCAAGATACTCATCCTCGACCTCGACGATAACCAAATCACCACCCTCACCGGCCTGCTCACTAGCAACGGCAAGGTCTATGTCGCGCTGCACTCCAGCAAGAAGTTAAGCCGCAGCGATTAGCCTCTACGCCAAGCCCAGTAGCATCGGGCAATCTGCAATCTGCAATCTAAAATCTGCAATCACAAAGAGGGAGCCGCTATGTCCAGCGCACCGATGTCCGGTAGAATCCGTGTCCTCGCCTTGACCAGAGACGAGGCTTACGCCCGCGCCTTGCGGATGGCGATGCAGCAGTATTACGATGTGGACACCTTTACCTTCGCCAGCAACGAACTGAAGGGCTTCTTCGATAAC
>JBBSEE010000854.1:0-1486 GCA_038239995.1 Chloroflexia bacterium
CCACGTTCTGGGCGAAAGCATTGCCGCTCCATGCGTAGTTGATGCTGGCAGTCAGATTCGCGGGGGTGCCTTGCGTCACGGTCATCGGCACGGCGGCCACGTTGGCAGCATCCGGCCCGTGCGCCAACAGGTAAGGCTGGCGGGCGACCTTAGCTTGGTAGAGCAACGCCCCCTTGTTCTCCGGCCATGCGGTGCTATCCACATAGGAGAGCGGCACTAGGAAGTCGCTACCCCCCACCTCGATGGTGGACGAAGCGGCCCCCAGTTCGCCATACGCCCAGTCGAAGGCATCACCATCTACGGTGTAGAGGCAATTAGGGGCTTGGCAAGCCGGATAGCTGTTGCCGGGCGGGGCGGCATCGCTGGCACTCATATGTGCGCCGAGGTTGGCGAGTTCGCTATTGGGGGCAGCGGAAGTAGTCCAGCCCCACGGGTAGAGGTCCAGCGAGGCATTGGAGTGCATATTTTGGTATACGCCGGTAGTGGTAATCGGGGCGGGGTCGCCGCTGTTTGGGCCACGCTGGTCGGGGATGAGGGTGCGAACCTTGTTCACCACCGCCATAGTTTCGGGGTCGGAGCCAGCCGAGGGGCCGTGATAGGTCTGGTCGCAAGGGCCGCTGGACGAGCCGCCGCAGCAGTTCCACAGGAAGGGATAGTTGCGATTGCTGTCGGTGCCGAATTGGGTAAAGGCATCGGGCGGCCATACGGTACAGCTGTTGGTGTTGTTCGCGTTCTTGCGCTGGTAGTAGGGGCTGGAGCCGCCTCCACCCGCCTCCACGATGTGGTGGCCGTCGGGGTTGTACATCGGCACCACCCAGATGTCGTGATAATCCACCAGCCAGTGCGCGTCTGCATCGGTGTTGTAGTTATCCAGCAGATAGGAGATGTAGCGCATCGCCACCTCTGGCACCACAATCTCGCGGGCGTGGATACCGGCATCGTACCAGAACACCGGCTTGGGGCCGGGGATGGCTTGATTGGTGATGTGCATCGCCCACAAGTCGTAGCCATTCCACGACAGGTTGGGGTTGGTCTGAGTGCAGGGGGCGTGCAGCTTACACCACGAGTCGCCGATGTCCACCTTCTGGACGAGGGTGGGGTGGGCAGTCACTTGCTGGTCGAGGAAGGTTTGCATCTCCTCCACCGTCTTGTATCCGCCATAGAAGGTGTCGGGGCTGCTGCCGAACAGGTGGGGGTTGTTGGCGAGGTCGGTGGCGCGTTGGTCAATCTCCACGCGCAGCCCTTGCGCCAGCATCCGCTGGTAGGCGGCGAGGTTGGCCCACACGGTCAGGTAGCCGCTACTAGTCGCCATCTCCTCCGCCCCCCATGCGGTCGCCAGCCGGTCACGCTCGGCGCGATCATGGAAGTAGAGATGTACCACGATAGTTTGGGGCCGCGCCGTGCTGGTGGATGAGCCGCTCCCCGCATAATTAGCCGCCCGCACGATGTCGCGTGGTTCGTTGCCCACGCCCACTAGCAGTCCAAG
>JBBSEE010000855.1:0-1485 GCA_038239995.1 Chloroflexia bacterium
ATGGGGTGACGGGACGGCTAGTCCCCGCCGCGCAGCCGGAGCCGCTGGCCGCGGCGATTATCGAAGCCCTGACCGCGCCGCAATTGGCCGCCCAGTGGGGGGCGGCAGGGCGACAACTGGTGCGGCAACGCTATAGTGCCAACCGCATGGCTCACCAGACCAACGTCATCTACCGCGAATTGCTGGCCACTGCCCAGTCGCAACCGGGCGGGGCGAATTGGGCGCAGGTTTAGCCGCATACCACAAGGAGGCAATCAGATTGGCACCACTACAGATAGGTTTCATCGGGGCCGGGGGCATCGCCAGTCGTCATGTCGGCGACCTGCTCGGCTTCGCGGATGTGAAGGTAGTCGCCTTTGCCGACCCCATGCTGGAGCGGGCCGAGGCGCAGGCGCAACGCAGCGGCGGGCGAGCCTATCGCGATTACCGCGAGATGCTGGAGCGCGAGAAGCTGGATGCGCTGTACATCTGCGTCCCTCCCTTCGCGCATGGCGAGGCGGAAATGGCGGCGATTGAGCGCGGCTTGCCCTTCTTTGTGGAGAAACCGCTGGCGGTGGACTGGGTCACGGCGGAGCGCATCAACAGCGCGGTGCAGGCGAAGGGGCTAGTCACTGCGGTCGGCTACCACTGGCGTTACCTCGACACCACTGAGCAGGCCCAAGAGTTGCTGGCCGCCAATCCCCCCCGCCTTGCCCTCGGCTATTGGCTGGACAGCACCCCCCCGCCCGCATGGTGGCGGCACGAGGCGGAGTCGGGTGGGCAGATGGTGGAGCAGACCACCCACATCTTCGACCTTGCCCGCCTGCTAATGGGCGAACCGACCGATGTGTACGCGGTAGGGGCGACCAAGCCGCGGGCCGCCTATCCCGACCTCGATGTGGCCGACGTGTCCATCGCTACTCTGCACTTTGCCTCCGGTGCTATCGGCTCGTTGGCCTCCACCTGTCTGCTGAATTGGCCGCACCGCATCGGCCTACACCTGTTCGGCGAGGGGCTAGCCATCGAATTGACCGAGTTCGACATCATGGTGGATGTGGGCAAGGGCCGCCCCGTGCGTAAAGCGGTAGGCGACCCCTTCGTGCGTGAAGACCGCGACTTCGTGGACGCAGTGGCGGGCAAGGCCAACCGCATCCGCGCTCCTTATGCCGAGGCCATCATCACCCATCGGCTGACCACCGCTGCCACCCAGTCGGTGCGTGAGGGGGCGGTCATCAAGCTGACAGAGGTGAGCCGATGAGCAAGTCGCCTTCCTTCGGCTGGATAATGCAACCCGCCCTCTTCCACAATCCCCCTGACCGCGCGGTCAATGACCTCCAGATTGCCCGCGACATGGTGGCCGCCAATGAGCGGCACATCGAGCTGATGAAGGCGGCGGGGATAGACACGATTTGGGTGGAAGACCACATGGGCTGGGGGGACAAGGCTCATTTGGAGTGCTTCACCAACATGGCGTGGCTGGCGGGGCGGCATCCGGGGCTACGCTTC
>JBBSEE010000856.1:0-1481 GCA_038239995.1 Chloroflexia bacterium
AAGTTTCGTATTGCTGCGGTGCAAGCGATGCCGGTGTTCCTCGACCGGGAGGCGACAGTGGCGAAGGCTTGCGACTTGATTGCCGAGGCGGGCCGCAACCATGCCCGTATCGTGGCCTTCCCCGAATCGTTCATCCCCACCTACCCCGATTGGGTGTGGGCGGTGCCGCCGGGCGAGGGCGACATCCTCGGCCCGCTCTACGCTCAATTCCTCGCCAACTCAGTGACAATCTCCAGCGATGCCACCGACCAGCTATGCCGCGCAGCGAAGCAGGCGGGGGTGTACGTGGTGATGGGCCTGAGCGAACGTAACGCCGAGGCGAGCGGCGGCAGTATGTACAACTCGCTGCTCTACATTAGCGACGCGGGCGAGATCATCGGCAAGCACCGCAAGCTGGTGCCCACTGGCGGCGAACGCCTCGTCTGGGCGCAGGGCGATGGCAGCACCCTTGCCGCCTACGACACCTCTTACGGCAAGCTGGGCGGGCTAGTCTGCTGGGAGAACTATATGCCCCTTGCTCGCTATGCGATGTACGCATGGGGGGTGCAAATCTACGTCGCCGCTACGTGGGACCACGACGAGCCGTGGCTGTCCACCATCCGCCACATCGCCAAAGAGGGGCGCGTCTACGTAATTAGCTGCTGCATACCGATGCGGAAGGCGGACATCCCCGACTCCTTCGAGTTCAAGCAGAAGTTCTACACCAACGTGGGCGAGTGGATCAACAAGGGCGACTCGGCAATTGTTGACCCTAACGGCAACTTCGTGGCTGGGCCGCTGCGGATGAAGGAGGAGATACTTTACGCCGAGGTTGACCCTGCCCAGATGAGCGGCCCGCGCTGGATGCTCGATGTGGCCGGACACTATGGGCGGCCCGATGTGTTCAGCCTGACCATCAATACCACCCCCCACCCCATGATTGCCACTCAAACAGTGGCGGAGAGGAACAACCTGTGAACGCCAATGACATCCTGAAGTACGGCCACGCCATGGTGCAAAGTACCGTGGAAGGCTTGAGCGAGGCCGACTGGAACGCGCCCAATATGGTCGGCACATGGTCAATCCGCGACATCATCGCCCACCTCGGCTCCTACGAGCATATGTTGGAGGAGCTGCTAGTGGGCTTCACCGGCGGCGATGCGCCCCACCCCTATTTGGACACCATGGCCCAGCGGGGCAGTGGTGGCTTCAACGATGCGATAGTGGAGGCGAGCAAGGGCCAATCGCAAGAAGAGGTGCTGGCCGATTACAATGACACCGCCGCGCGGGTGGCCGCCCTCATCGCCCAGATACCAGCGGAGACGCTGCGGCAGGTCGGCACCATCCCTTGGTACGGTGCGGAGTACGCGCTGGACGATTACCTTGTCTACGCCATCTACGGCCACAAGCGCGAACACTGCGCCCAAATCGCCCTCGTGCGCGACCGACTGAAGGAGCAACAGGGGTAATATCGCAATTAGCCTTGCAATAAAGTAACCTAC
>JBBSEE010000857.1:0-1481 GCA_038239995.1 Chloroflexia bacterium
TACCTCCGCACGTGGCCGAACAACCCCGCCTACCACGAGGGCAAGTGCCAAGTGGAAGGGGTCAAGGTGGACGGCGCGACTGCCGAGTTCGACGATCGCGCGAGCAGCGGCACGGTGCTGGCGGTGAAGCTGAAGCAGCCCCTCGCCCCTGAACATAGCGTCCACCTCGACATCTACTTCACCGACACGGTGCCAACTACGGGCGGCGGCTATGGGATGTATGGCTACCGCGATGGGGTGATGAGCCTCGCGGCGTGGTATCCGCTGATGGCGGTCTATGACGACCGCGGCTGGAACCTCGACCCGCCCGGCGGACAGGGCGACCCCGACTTCAGCGAAGTCAGCCTCTATGACGTGACCCTAACCCTGCCGCCGGGAGCTAAAGCGGCCACCAGCGGCTCGGCGATAGGCAGCGCAAACCCTAACGGCGACAGCACCGTTACGCAGCGATATGTAAGCGGGCCGATGCGCGAGTTTACTATGGTGATTAGCGACAAGTTCGCGCTGACCACTGCCGACGCGGGCGGGGTGAAGGTCAACTCGTGGTACATGGACAGCGACGCAAAGTACGGCCAGCAGGTTGCCACCTACACCGCCAATGCCATCAAGCAATACAGTACCATGTTCGGCCCCTACCCCTACAAGGAGGTGGACGCAGTGGAAGTCCCCCTCAGCGACGGCGCGGGCGGGGTGGAGTTCCCCGGCCTCGTCTATCTCGACAGCCATTTGTACCGCGCGGACGCGGCCAGCAACCTCAGCGGCGGCATCAGCTTGGGGATGGGCGAAGACCGCGTCTTGGAGTTCACCACTGCCCACGAAATCGGCCACCAGTGGTGGTACGGGATGGTGGGCAGCAACCCCCAACGCTACGCCTTCCTCGACGAGGGGTTGGTGCAGTACAGTGCCGCCCTCTACTTTGCCAAACAGTACGGTGAGGCCGACTTCAAGCAGCAGTTCGACCTTTGGTGCGTGCTGCAATATCAAGCGATGCTGATGATGGGCAGCGACGATGTGCTGGACCAGCCCACCGCCCACTGGAACGATGACCAACTCGGCTACAGCGGGATCGTCTACGGCAAGGGGCCGCTCTTCTTCCACGCCCTGCGCCAGAAGCTGGGTGATGCCGCCTTCTTCCAGACCCTACAAACCTACTGGCAGACCTACAAGTATCAGCTAGCCACCCCAGAGCGGTTCATCGCGGTCGCCGCGCAGGTGTCGGGCCGCGACCTGAGCGACTTCTACAACCACTGGCTGCTGGAGCAGCACGGCGCGGAGGAAAACAAGGATACCGCGGTAGACCTCGGGGGGCGGGGCGGGCTGGGTGGCAGCAACCCCTTCGGCGACGCGGCCACTCCCACGCCGTAGGGGAAGATAATATTGCCGAGTAAGGGGGGCAATTTGTGACCGATTTTCGCAAATCTGCTCCCAATCACCCTCAACCGCTTGACAAGATTTTTTTTTTCTGTAGTATAGTAGCACCA
>JBBSEE010000858.1:0-1480 GCA_038239995.1 Chloroflexia bacterium
CGACGTTTATGGTGATGTGGCCCGCTTCGGCGCAGTGGTGGAGGAACACGCCCATTTGGTCGAGCAGTACGAGGCGGCGGGCGGCCCCCGCCTGCACAATGAGGCCATTGGCCTGCTGCGCGACCTCGGCTTCGACGACGACAAGATGAACGCGGAACTCTCCACCCTCAGCGGTGGGCAGAAGAAGCTGGCGTGGGTGGCCCATTGCCTGCTGCGCCAGCCCGACCTGCTGCTGCTCGATGAGCCGGACAATCACCTCGACCTTGCCGGTAAGCAGCGGCTGGAAGCGGTCATCCGCGAGTACCCCGGCACGGTGGTGGTCATCTCCCACGACCGTTACCTGCTGGATGAGACCGTCACTCAAATCACCGAGCTAGAGGACGGCAAGCTGCACCACTATGAGGGCGACTATTCATCCTTCGCGGTGCAGAAGGAGCTAGCCCTGCTACATCAGCAAGCCGATTACCTCAACCAGAACAAGGAGATACAGCGGCTAGAGGAGATGGTGGCGCGGTTCAAGGATTGGGCCAGCCGCACCGCCGCCAAGGAGAAGCTGATGAAGAAGGCCCGCAACGCCCAACATCGCATAGACCGCATCGAGCGGCTGGACAAGCCGGTGCTGGAGCGGCGACGGATGGGGCTGGCCCTGCACCCCGCGATGCGCGGCGGACAGAAGGTGGTCGAGCTACGCAACCTGAGCAAGCGGTTCGCCGCCAACGGTAAGGGCGAGATAAATGTGCTGCGCGGCCTGAACGGGCTGGTGCGCCACGGCGAACGGGTGGGACTAATCGGGCCGAACGGGGCGGGTAAGTCGGTGCTGTTTCGCCTGATTAGCGGCCAGCTTGAACCTAGCAGCGGCGAGGTTTGGGTCGGCCCCAGCATCCAGCCGGGCTTCTACACACAGGAGCATCAATCGCTGGACATGAATAGCACCCCCGTCGAAACCGTGCGTGAACTTAGGCCGATGTACGAGCAACAAGCCTACGCCTTCCTCGGTAGGTTCATGTTCGGCTATGAACTGGCGGGGCAGAAGATTGCCACCCTCAGCGGCGGCGAGAAAGCGCGGCTGCAACTCGCCTGCCTAATGCTGGGGGGAGCCAACTGCCTGTTGCTCGATGAGCCGACCAACAACCTCGACATCGCTAGTGCCGAGGTGCTGGAACGCACCCTTGCCGACTACCCCGGCACGGTGGTGGTCATCTCCCACGACCGCTACTTCCTCGACCGCGTGGTGGACCGCATCTGGGCACTAGAAGACGGTCAGTTGCGCGAATACGAAGGCGGCTGGAGCGACTACCAAGCAGCGCAGGGGGGTTATCAGGTTTGAGGTTTGAGTTAAGGGGTTGAGAGGTCAAGGGTGTACGGTGCAAGGTGTAGGGGCGCAGATTTATCGCGCCCTGTTGAAGCACATCAACGTACATCGTGACTACCAATCGTGATGTAGGGGCGGGTTGCACTCGCCCTGTTGAAGCGCATCAAC
>JBBSEE010000859.1:0-1480 GCA_038239995.1 Chloroflexia bacterium
GCCACAAAATTAAAAGCCCCCAGCGGGGGTTTGGGGGAGGAATGCTGACTAACTGTTTGGCTCGGCGGCGGTGAACAGCAGCCAACGGATGCGTAAAAACGAATAAACGAATGAGGCAACGTAGGGGCGCGATAAATCGCGCCCGCATGACGCGCCTCCACGCGCATCGTCACTGTGTCGCTTGACCCGCATAACCGTTGTCCGCTTGTCCGCTTTCGAGTCCGCTGGCTGCCTTGCGCCTCCGATAAGCCCAATCGCTGGTCAGCTTTCCTCCCCCAAACCCCCGCTGGGGGCTTTTTACTTGGCACGCAGTTCACCATTTCTCCCCCAAACCCCCGCTGGGGGCTTTTTAGTTGAAGCGTAATTCCTATCCGAACTCATCACTCATCACTCACCACTCATAACTATTTTACCGGCATCCCAACAGTTGGCCTTGCGCGGTTAGCAAGTGCGCCGCCCCACCGTCGAGCGGCTGGGCGATTAGCTGGGTCTGGCTGTGGCCCGCCGCGTCCGTGCTGGCGACTTGATAGTACAGGGTCGTACCGCACGCCTGCATTGCAGTGATACTAGCATCCCTCGTCCCAACACTCGGCACGTCGGCCAGCTTGCTGCTGTAGCCGCTGCGGAGGTCAACCCGATTTATCTCTAGGTGGGCGGGGCGATTATTCGCTAGGCCGCTACCCTGCGCTGGCGCGTCGGTTTGGATGTAGAGCAATTGGTTGCCGTCGGTGGTTTCGGCGAATCGGGCTTGGTAAAACCCACTATCGGTACTTACCACACTGATGAACTTATCTCTAATAACATCATACCGCATAATTTGGCGGCTTGATTGCTCCAGCGGCGCACCCTTATCGGCATCAACAATAAGGAAATATATACTTTTTCCTGATTGGTCTAGCCATGGGCTGCTGGCTAGGCGGTAGTTAGTGGGGTCGGGTATGCTCTTTTCGTGTTTGCCGTCTACGCTAGAGCCACCAACGTAAACGGTGCTGCCTTCGGTGAAGGAATAACTATAGAGGATACTGTCCGCTCCCCAACCCAAATAGAACGGTGCTGTTACCCCGATGCTGGGCAAGAGTTGGCGGTCGGGCGGGGGTGGGGTGAGGCGGCTTCCGCTGCTGAGGTCAAATATTGCCCCATCCCAGTTCCAGAATTGACCGTAATATGCACCATAGGCAAGCTGCTTATTATCAGGAGAGATTACCATATTTGGTGAGTAATTGTCGTAGCCTTTGGCGATGCGTGGGTCAGAGATTACAAGGCTAGCCGCCACCTGCCCGCCCGCGAAATCATACACCTCCAGCCGGGTATCGCCGCCGCGCTGCACGGTGTAGGCGGCGCGGCTCTGGTCGGGCGAGAGGGTGACGGGGGAGTGGGGCAGCAGGTCGGGGCGGGTAGCAACCGTCTGGGTCATCCCTGTGCTATCCACACTGGTGAAGATGAGCGCGGTAGTGGTATCGGTGCCGCTCGCCTGCACGGA
>JBBSEE010000860.1:0-1472 GCA_038239995.1 Chloroflexia bacterium
ATGGCGCGGATGCGGGGGTCGCCGGTCGCCGCGATGCTGAGGGCAAGGTAGCCACCGAGGCTGAGGCCATTCAGGCCGACGCGGCTGCCGTCCACATCGCTGCGGGTCGCCAGCCAATCGAGCAGAGCCATCCCTACCTTGTCGTAATCAGGCACCATCGCCATTTTATCCCATGTTTCACCAGAGCCGGGGCCATCGAAGCTGAGGGTCGCCATGCCCCGCGCGAGGAACTCGTTCTCCCAGACGTGGAACTGCTCCTTACCCATCGCCGCGCCGTTGATGTTGATGACAATCGGCGGCTTGTCCACCCCACGCGGCACCCGCAGGTAGCCAGGCAGCGTGATATGGCGGAACGGTATCTCCACCCGCATTGCGGGCGGGTCGAACATCCGCGCCGCCAGCTTGTAGCATTCTACGCTGCGTTGGTGTATCTCATGCTTGTCGTCGAGGTCGTTATAATAAATGAACTGGGCGAAGTGGTAGGCGAGGGCGGCAAAGAAGTAGCTCTGCGCCGCACTGACGATGTGGCCCTGCTGCATCAGGGTCTGGGCCTCGATTTCGCGCTCTTCGGCCACGGTGCGCCAGCCCTCCACCCAGTTGTTCACGCTGCGGGCGCGGGCGAGGGCGCGGCGTACATCGGTGGCTGCCAACCCCTGCGCCACAAAATGCAGCATGGCTGAACCGGGCAGGGCGCGGGAGCCGAGCAGGCGCAGGGCAAGGTCTACGGTAATCGGTTGGATGATGATGCGGCGGGCATAATAAGACAACATCGAGCGGGGACGCGCGGGCGGCTCATGGTGGGGTAGGCGGGCAGCTTCGGGGGTCGAACTCGGCATATAACCTCCGCGATAATGGCGAATTGAGCTGGTGTGTCGCTATCTTACGGGGGTATTATATCATAAAGCCAAAAAGGAGGCACGCAGATGATTAGTAAAGCGGACGCGGAACACTACATATGGGGTGAGAGTTGCGACGGCTGGCACTTGGTCAAGCAACCCAGCTTGAGCGTGATACACGAGCGGATGCCCGCGGGCACATCCGAGGTACGCCACTACCATCAGCAGGCGCGGCAGTTCTTCTTCGTCCTCGTCGGCGAGGCCAGCCTAGAGGTGGACGGCAAGGTCGAGACGCTGCACCCGCATCAGGGCGTGGAAGTGCCGCCCGGCGTACCCCACCAGATGCGTAACCAGTCCGCTAGCGACATCGAGTTCCTCGTCATCTCCCAGCCGCCCAGCCACGGTGATAGGGTTAGTTCTGAGTTTTGAGTTATAAAAAGGTGCATGGCCGTTGCTGTAGGGGCGGGTTGCGCTCGCCCTGTTGCCAAGCATCCACGCTGATTGAATGTTGCTCATTAAGTCCCTTTTTGCTATAATATTCATTGTGAACCCCGTCACAAAGAAGGGAGCGGATGATGGCGGCGAAGGATGAACTGTTCGACGATGAGGCGCGGCTAGAGGTAATCGTCGGCACCA
>JBBSEE010000861.1:0-1467 GCA_038239995.1 Chloroflexia bacterium
AGCAGCATCCCCCCACCCCCACCATCAGCGATGTGCCATCCAGCTTCTGGGCCACCCGATACATCGAGGCGGCGGCGGGCAGCGATGTGGTCAGCGGCTACGGCAATGGCACCTTCCAGCCCAACGCCATCGTCAACCGCGCCCAACTCAGCCAGATGCTCTACGCCTCGGCTGCCGCCACTCCGGAGAACAACACCGATGTGAGCAGCGCGGATATGGAGCAAGACCAGCCGGAGAACTTCCCCGAAGGTGAAGACGGCGTGCTGGGCAACACCTTCTACGGCGACAGCGCAGCTCAAATCGCCACCGCCCCCAAGCCCACCGCACCCGACTCTGCCACCGTCACCGGCGTAGTCACCGACAGCGGCAGCCAAGCCCCGGTTAGCGGCACGCTGGTGCTGGCCTTCCACCTCACCCCCGACCAACTGGGCGCGACCATTGACTACACCGCCACCACCGGCGCGGACGGCAGCTACAATATGAACGTGGCAGCGGGCAGCTATCACCTTGCCGCCCTCAACCCCGCGCAACTCTACCCCTTTACCAGCGATGGAGTGATTAGCGCAACCGAGGGTTCCACCGTCACCGCCAACTTCAGCCTGACCGAGGGCGGGGCGTTGGACGGCACCATTACCGATGGCGACACCAACGCGCCGATTGCCGGTGCGTGGGCATGGGCGCGACAGAACCCGATTACGCACGGGTATGGTGGCCCCCGCGCCGACAGCAACGGTCACTATCGGGTGGTGGTGCCCGCTGGCGCGTGGTACGCCTTCGCCCACAAGTTCGTGGACACCTACCCGCGCGGCGATGCCAATGCCAACCCCTACACCGTCGCGGTCGGCCAAGTAGTCACCGGCGTGGACATTGCCCTGCACAAGGGCGGCACTATCCGGGGCACGATTACCGACAGTGCCACCAGCCAACCGCTGCCCGAAACGCGGGTGTGGGCGGCAGTGCCTAGCGGCGGCAACTTCTGGGCGCGTAATTACGGCTGGCCGCCCACCGATGCCAACGGTCACTACAGCATCGTGGTGCCTGCCGGTACGCTGCACCTGCACGCCCGCAACTACGAACTGGGCTACCCCAACGCCCCTTACCCCGGCAATCCCATTACCCTGACCGTAAGTGGGGTGATTACCGCCGACTTCAGCCTGACGCAGGGCGGGATAATCGAGGGCCACATCACCGACGCGACCACCCACCAGCCCATCCCCATGTCCCGCGTATGGGCGGCCAGCCCCGACGAGCAGCGCAACTACCAGTCGTGGCCGCCTAGCAATATGCAGGGTTACTATCGGCTCATCGTCCCCGCCGGTACGTGGAAGGCTTACGCGCAGAACTGGGACGCGATGTACCCGCGCACCGCTTACCCCGGCAACCCCATCAGTGTGACCATGGGCAGCCGCACCACCGCTGACTTCAGCCTGACGCGGGGCGGGGCGATTGTCGGCCACATCACCGACA
>JBBSEE010000862.1:0-1466 GCA_038239995.1 Chloroflexia bacterium
CATTTACCATTCACCATTCACCATTCACCATTCACCATTCATCACACATCACTCATCACTCGCCTTACCCCTGCACCTCGTCGGGCGTGTTCTCCGCCACCCCAGCGGCGGCGCGGGTATCGGCGACCACGAACAGTGAGCCGGTCGCACAGATGAGGTCGGCAGGGGTTGAAAGCTGGCGGGCGAGGGCGAGGGCGGCGGGCACGTCGGCGGCGACATGAATATTCCCTCCTTTTATCCTCTCCCGCTGGGCTATGTCTTCTATTCCCCTCTCCCTCTGAGCGATGCCTTCTATTCCCCTCTCCCTCTGGGAGAGGGCAGGGTGAGGGAGCGCGACGTGCAGGGCAGCGGGGTCGAGGGCGCGGTGGTGGTGGGGGCGGGTCAATATCAGGGTGTCAGCAATGGCGGCGAGGGGGGCGAGGATGTCGGCAGGGTTATGCGGAGTGATGATGCCGACGATGAGGGTCAGTCGCCGATAGTTGAAGTAGCGGCCACGTTGCAACGCGGCGGTGAGGCGGATGGCAGAGTCGCCATTGTGCGCCCCATCCACCACTAGCAGCGGCTGGTCGGGCTGGTCCGCGATGACTTCGAGGCGACCGGGCCAGCGGGCGGCGGCAATGCCCTGCTGGATTTGTGCGAGGTCGAGTTTGAGGCCATGCCGCGTGAGCAGCAATGCCGCCCCCACCGCCACCGCCGCATTGTCGCGCTGGTGGTCGCCGAGCAAAGGGAGTTCCAGCGGCAGGGGTGGCAGGTTGGCGTTCATGGCAGGGAAGTGGGGGGCAAAGTGCAGGGTGAAGCGTTGGCCGCGTGCGTACCGCTCCCCAGCGCCCATCAGCAGCGATACGCTGGCCTCATCCACCCACAGGTCGTCGCCCACGCGATACAGTTGGGCCACCTCTGCTGCCGCACGGTCGGCGATGACGGTGGTCGCCGCCTCGGTCTGGGGGGCAGAAATCACCGCGATGCCGCGCTTGATGATGCCCGCCTTCTCGGCGGCAATCAGGGGGATGGTGTCGCCCAATAGCTGGGTGTGGTCGAGGCTGATGCTGGTAATCGCGGCCACTAGCGGGCTAATCACGTTGGTGGTGTCCAGCCTGCCGCCGATGCCTACTTCGATGACCGCCCAATCCACCCGCTGTTGTGCGAAGTAGAGGAAGGCGAGGGCGGTGCCTAGCTCGAAGGTGCTGGGCGGGGGCAAGTTGGGATAAGCGGCGGTGTAGCGAGCCACAAGGTCGGGGAAGGTGGCCGTAATCGCTGCTACCTCATCGGGGCTAATCAGCCGTTCGCCGATACGCACCCGTTCGCGGTAAGTGTGCAGATGCGGCTGGCTGTACAGCCCTGCCCGCTGCCCCGCCGCGCTGAGGATACTTTGTATCATCCGCGCCGCGCTGCCCTTACCCTTCGTGCCCGCCACATGGATGCTGCGAAACCCCCGCTCTGGATTGCCCAGCAAGGCCATCAACGCC
>JBBSEE010000863.1:0-1465 GCA_038239995.1 Chloroflexia bacterium
GGTTAAGGATGAGATGTTAAGCGGATTACGGTCCGGTTGCTCTACGTACTGCCTGTTATGCCATTTCCACTGATGTTGCGGCTCCAAGCTGCCTGTACGTTGACCATAGTCAAGTTCCACCCTACTGCGTCTGCCGTATCTGGGAGAGTAGCCGTTTTTGGCATCTGCTCTACTGAGTTCGCGGGGTTAGTTGTGCAAGGGTTATTGGGCGGCTGCGTCCCCGCCGATGATTCTCCGGTTACATCGCTGTAGTAATAATTAGGCTGCAACCAGCCAATGTCGGGGCGGGCGGCCAGTGCATCCACTGCATGGGCAGTACCTAACACATGAAAAGCGTTTGGACCATTAAATGCCTCGAACTGAATTACATCTCCCGATTGTTGAAGTGCGACAATAGCCGTCTTAACCGCAGGCTGAGTACGGTCTACCGTTTCTTGTATTACGCTTTGAATGTACTCACCCCTCTCTGCTCTAGTCATAGTATATGTATTACGGTAGAAACGAGGTTGCTCGGCTAGCATTGCGATGAAATCAACATGGTTGGGGGTTTCATTCATTATCTTGCGGAGGTCAGGGTTGATTTTCGCCTCTGGCGGCGCGGGGGTGTCGGTCGGGGTGGGCGTAACTGTATATATGGGATAGTTGGTGGGCGGCGGGGTGGGGTAGACAAAGCTGGCTTCGGGGCTAGGGAATGACACTTGGGTAGGCGGGGTAGGCATGGTGGTCAGGTTCATGGTCGGCATGGGGGTAATGCAGGCAGTTTGGGTGCTAGGCGCATTGTTGCTGAACGCCTGATTAGCGGGGTTAGGCGGATTATTGCAGGCCACCAAAGTGATGACCATTGTTACCATCATGTAGCTTAGAATACGCTTGTGATTTTTCACAGACTTCCCTTTTAGATATACGTGCTGCCGTGCGTGAACTATTTGCTAGCATCATTATACCGCATACCGCTGAAAATAATAAGCTACAAATGGTCAAGGATTGGGCGTGGTTGGTGGCGGGCTATTACTCGGTTCATCATCGGGCAAGGGAGGTTCGGGCAACGGTTGGGCTTCCACAGTAGCTTCCGGGGTTGGCTCATCCGCCGGTATCGTGCCAGTGGTGGCCCGCTGGTCGGGGACGAGCTTGCCGGTGGCCGGACCCGCCGCGCCGCCCAGCAATGCCTTGCCCGCCGTCACCGCCCGCAGCAGGCGATGGTTGAGCAGGCTGGTCAAAATAGTGCCACCCCGCCGCCCCTCAGCACTGCGCTGCTCACTGCTGCTCAAGCGGGCGCGGAGTTGCCCGGCGCGGTCGAGGGCGAAGGAGCTCTCGTCGCTGACCGGTAGTTCGCCTACCTGCACATCGGGGGCGAAGGTGATGCTATCATAGGCACTGACGAGGCTGGGCGACATCACTTGCCCGCCGCGCTCGATGCTGATCCAGCCCAGCGCGTGCGCCCCGCCAATCTGCGCCTCGCTGTCCA
>JBBSEE010000864.1:0-1464 GCA_038239995.1 Chloroflexia bacterium
CAGCACGAAGCCGTGATTGTATATCTGCCACACGCTCAGGCGGCCCGCCCGCCCGGTGCTGGCGGCCATCTCCGCCACCGCTCGCCGCAGTCTTGCGCTGAACCATGCCCGCAAGTCGGCGGCATCCCACGCCAGCGGCATCGCCAGCAATTCGTCCAACATCGCCAACGCTGCATCCTTCCGCCCCGTCGCCAGCGCATCGTCTACCCGTGCCAGTCGCCGCCCCACTTGTCCGTAGTTCGGTATATACAGGGCGGATACGGTAGGGCGCAGTTGTGCGTCGAGCAGGCGCAGGGGGTTGATGGGGTCGGGTATTGCCCGCCCATCGGTGACGAACTGATATTGATACCAGCCCGGCGCGGCGAATTGCTGGCTGGCTGTGAACTCGTCGCCCACCCGCGCCATCTCGATGCGCTGCTTACCCCAGCCGTTCCAGTCGCCGATGAGCTGCACCCGCCGCCCCTTGCCGCGATAGACGAACCGCACCGTTGCGGCCTCATCATCGTAGCCAATCGGTAGCCCACAATCAGGGATTGGTAGGCGGCCCAGCAGCGACACGATGTCGGTATAACGCCGCTCCCAACCCAGCACCCGATGGGGGTTGGTGGGGTCGGGCATCGGCTGGCCGTCTACCAGCAGGCGATAGCGGAGATACATATCGCGCAAGCTAGGGGGTAGGGTAAGGGTGATGCGCCACTTATCGCCGTCGCGGAGCAAGGGCATGGCCTGCCATCCGTTGTACTCTGGCAGCAGATAGACAGAATTGGCGGGCCGCGCGTATGTGATGCTGTAGCTCATAGATATTATTGTGGGGGCGCGATGCTCGACCTTATTCCACGAAGTTCAGCCCCGTCGGTTGGGGCAGCAGCCTAAGTGCGGCAGTGTAGCTGTAGAAGGCCATCAACGCCCCGCCGTGACTGGCGGTGAACTCATAAGTTTGCTCGGCGTAGAAGTCGGCGGCTTGGGCTGCGTCCATGCGGAAACCCGTCGCCTTCGCTCGTTCGCCCGCGACTTGCAGGATGCTGTCGCGCTGCTCCCGCCCCACCCTAATCGCGTCTTGACAGGCGGTGACTAGGGCAAGGGTGACATCGCGCTCCCCCTCGGCGAACTCGCGGCGTACCGCTAGCAGATAGGGGGTGTAGGTTACGCCGGTCATTATCCACCAATTACGGTTCAAGTCCTCGGCGGTGATGCGCTGTTGTACATCCTGCGGCGGGGGCAAGGCGGGGACGAGGGCAAGGGCCGCCAAAGCGGCATCACCCAGCAGCAGGGTGGCCCGCAGCTTCTCCCAGTCCTCCACCCCCAATTGCTCCTGCTCCGGTAGGTCGTGCCAGTCTAGCTCCGCGGCGCGGGGGGTGAGCGCGATGCTATAGTAGCGTTTCAGCAACACCCGCAGCAGGGGCAGCGCGGGGTTGGCATCAGGAGCGACCGCCACCCGCTCGTTATCCAGCAGGTCAATGCGGC
>JBBSEE010000865.1:0-1460 GCA_038239995.1 Chloroflexia bacterium
CAAATCGAGGGCATGGAAAACCGTGCGGGCAGCCAAGTGGTGCGCGGCTTCGTTCCGCTTGCCAATATGTTCGGCTACGCCACCGACCTCCGCAGCATGACTTCGGGCCGCTCGGCCTACAGCATGGAGTTCGACCACTACCAAGAGGTTCCCGCCAATATCGCTAAGGAGCTTATCGAGAAGGCTAGAGGCTAATTTATTGACCCGCCTCCCCGTTAGGGGAGGGGACGTAAGTAACCCAGAGGAGGATGCAAGAGATGGCAAAGCAGAAGTTTGAGCGCAATAAGCCGCACGTCAATGTCGGCACCATCGGTCACGTCGACCATGGCAAGACTACCCTCACCGCCGCTATCACTAAGACGCTGGGCATCAAGGGCAAGGCCAAGTTCCGCTCCTTCGCTAGCATTGACAATGCTCCCGAAGAGCGCGAACGCGGCATCACCATCGCCATCGCCCACGTCGAGTACGAGACCGATAAGCGGCACTATGCCCACGTGGACTGCCCCGGCCACGCCGACTACATCAAGAACATGATTACCGGCGCAGCCCAAATGGACGGAGCCATCCTCGTGGTCTCTGCCCCCGACGGCCCCATGCCCCAGACCCGCGAACACATCTTGCTCGCCCGTCAAGTCGAAGTCCCCGCCATGGTCGTGTTCCTCAACAAGGTGGACATGATGGAGGACGAGGAACTGCTGGAACTGGTCGAGCTAGAGGTGCGCGAGTTGCTGAACAAGTACAACTTCCCCGGCGACGACACCCCGATTATTCGGGGCAGCGCGTTGGCGGCGTTGGAGGAGCAGAGCAACGACACCACCCTGCCCGCCTACCAGCCCATCCTCGCGCTGATGCAGGCAGTGGATGACTACATCCCCACCCCCGAGCGGGCGGTGGACAAGCCCTTCCTGATGCCGGTGGAAGACGTGTTCGGCATCAAGGGGCGGGGCACGGTGGTGACGGGGCGCATCGAGCGGGGGCAAGTGAAGATTGGTGACGAAATCGAGATAGTGGGCATCCACGAGCAGACCCGCAAGACGATAGTGACTGGGGTAGAGATGTTCCAGAAGACACTGGACTACGGGCAAGCGGGGGACAATGTGGGCTGCCTGCTGCGTGGAGTAGAGCGCATCGACGTGGAGCGAGGTCAAGTGCTAGCCAAGCCGGGGAGCGTAAAGCCGCACACGCACTTCATGGCGGAGGTGTATGTGTTGAGCCGTGAGGAGGGCGGGCGACACACGCCGTTCTTCAACGGGTATCGCCCGCAGTTCTACATCCGCACCACGGACGTGACCGGGGCGATCAAGCTACCGGAGGGGATGGAGATGGTAGTGCCGGGGGACAACGTGCAGATGGAAGTGACGCTGATCAACCCGATCGCCATCGAGGTAGGGCAGCGGTTCACCATCCGCGAGGGTGGACGCACGGTAGGTGCCGGTGCCGTCACCAAGATTATCGAATAA
>JBBSEE010000866.1:0-1455 GCA_038239995.1 Chloroflexia bacterium
AGTGGGATGAGGGGCCGGATGTGGGCGGCCCACACGCGCCATATCGCCAATCGGAGCGGCTGCCCCTCTACCAGCAGGCAGCAAGTGAGCTAGTCGAGCGCGGCCACGCCTACAAGTGCTACTGCACCCTTGAGCAGCTAGAGGCGGAGCGCAAGGCCCTCGCCGCCTCCCACCAACCACCCCGCTACAGTCGCCGCTGCCGCTACCTGAGCGCGGAGGAGCGAGCGGCAGAGGAGGGGGCGGGCAAGAGCTTCGTCATCCGCCAAGCGGTGCCGCTGGAGGGCGTGACCAGCTTCTACGACTTTGTGAAGAACGCGGAGATTAGCTTCAACAACGCCGAGCTTGACGATGGGGTGATACTGAAGAGCGACGGCTACCCCACCTATCACCTCGCCGTTGTGGTGGACGACCACGCGATGGAGATTACCCACGTGATGCGGGCGGAGGAGTGGATTGCCAGCACCCCCAAGCACGTGCTGCTGTATCAGGGGTTGGGCTGGCCGTTGCCAGTGTTCGCCCATGTGCCCGACATCTTGCGCCCCGACGGTCGCGGCAAACTGAGCAAGCGCGATGGCGACGTTACCACCAATCAGTATTGGGAGAAGGGCTATCTGCCAGAGGCGATGTTCAACTTCCTTGCCCTGCAAGGTTGGAGCTACGATGACCACACCGAGATTATGTCGCAGGCGGAGATAATTGCGCGGTTCAGCCTCACCCGCGTGCAACCTTCCCCGGCGCGGTGGGACTTGACCAAGCTGAACTGGATGAACGGCTATTACATCAACCATGTGCTGACCGTTGACGACCTCACTCGTCGCTGTCTGCCGTTCATGCACCAAGCGGGGCTGCTGACCGAGGTCGAGCCGTTGCTGGATGATGAGGACTATCTGTACTTCCAAGCGATTGTCGCCCTGCACAAAGACCGCATCAAGCTACTGTCCGAGGTGCCAGAGCTAGCCGCCTACTTCTTCGCCGACCATGTGCAATACGAGCCGGGGCTACTCATCGGCGCGGGCAGCAAGAACGCGATTACCCCAGAGCAGGGGCGGGAGATTATCGAGTTCGCCACCACCATGTTGCAGGCGGATAAGTACGCGGCTTGGCACCTCAGCGACAAGGAGGCTGGCCCAGAGGCGGAGATGAAGGCCCTAGCCGAGCGGATGGGGCTGAAGGCGGGGGCGGTGTTCATGCCCCTGCGGGTAGCAATCACCGGGCGCACCCAGTCCCCGCCCCTGTTCGAGACTATGGAGGTGCTGGGCCGCGAGCGGGTGATGGTCAGGCTGCGCGATGCGGCCCACGCCCTGTAGTGAAAATGAGAAATAGCCGGGGATTATTGCTAGAGGCGTTTTAGCAGTTGAGACGGTGTTAGGACAGTGATGTTGAACAGGCTAGCACAGCCGAAGTCGCGTACATTGTCTGTAACAATCAGTCGGACACCTGCCTCATACGCAGATA
>JBBSEE010000867.1:0-1455 GCA_038239995.1 Chloroflexia bacterium
AAGGTTGTTAAACTTGATTTGCTTACCTACGCTGGCAACCTTGCCAACCTGGATGATGTGGTGAGCCGCTTCGCCGACCGCTACGCCTTCGTCCGTGGCGACATCGGCAACGTTGACTTGGTGGAACACTTGCTGGCAGAGTACAAGATTGATGCGGTAGTCAACTTTGCGGCGGAGACTCACAACAGCCGAGCAGTGCTTGACCCTGCCTCCTTCTTCCGCACCAACGTACTCGATACGCAAGGATTGATGGAGGCGTGCCGAAGGCAGAAGGTCGCCCGCATCCACCATGTGAGTACCTGCGAAGTATTCGGCGACCTCGACCTAGACAGTACCGACAGTTTCAGTGAAGAGCATCCCTACCGTCTACGCACGCCATACAACGCAGCTAAGGCAGGCAGTGACTTTGTGGTGCGTAGCTATCATGAAACCTTCGGCTTGCTGGTCACTATTTCCACCTGCTCCAACAACTTTGGTCCTTATCAGTTTCCAGAGAAGCTAATCCCCCTGTTCACCACCAACGCGATTGACGACCTGCCGCTGCCCCTGTACCGTAGCAGTGCCAACCGCCGCGAGTGGCTGTACGTTACCGACCATTGCCGCGCCATTGACCTGATCCTGAACCGCGGGCGAATTGGCGAACTGTACAACATCGGCAGCGGGGTGGAGCAGAGCGTCGAGCAGATTACTGACCGCGTTTTGGCACTGTTGGGCAAACCGTCAAGCCTGAAGACCTATGTCCCTGACCGGCCCGGCCATGACCGCCGCTACCTGCTGAACAGCAGTAAGATACGTCGCGAACTTGGCTGGCAGCCAGAGGTAGATTTCGATGAAGGAATGCGCCTGACCGTCGGCTGGTACGTCGCCAACGAGGGCTGGTGGCGACCCTTGAAGGAACGTCTCGCGGTGCAGGAAGGTAGCTGGGTAGGCTTATACATACATCTGTTAAAGGAGAACCCGATCGTGGCTGACAACAGCAAACGGCGTTTCGCCCCTGAAGATATATATCACCTCCGCACCGTCGCCGATCCGCGCATCTCACCGGATGGCAGCACGGTGGCGGTGACGATTACCACTATTGACCGTGCCGAGAACCGCTACCGCGCCAACATCTGGGCGATGCCGCTAGGTGGCGGCCAACCCCGCCGCCTCACCGCCAGTCACAAGTCGGATAATCACCCCCGCTGGTCGGCGGACGGACGGCTGGCCTTCATCTCCACGCGGGGGCGGGAGCATGAGCAAGAGGAGGCGGGCGGCGGGGGCAAGCCGCAGATTTGGCTGCTGGACATGAACGGCGGCGAGGCGCGGCAACTCACCTTCGTGCGCGAGGGGGTATCCGACTTCGCGTGGTCGCTGGACGGCGGGCGCATCGCCTTCGTCACCGAGGTAGAAGAACCCGCCCTCGTCGAGGCTGAGGATGCCATCCGCAAGCTGGGGGCCAAGATGCTGACCATG
>JBBSEE010000868.1:0-1451 GCA_038239995.1 Chloroflexia bacterium
CAGGGCAAGGGCAGGGGCAAGCCATGTTATCTCCCCCCTAATCCCCAGTTGTTCGCGGGAGGTTGCCAGTATCCCTAGCTCGGCACTGGCGGCCAGCAGCATCTCGGCCAACCCCGCCGCTGTGGCGACCACGTGTTCGCAATTGTCCAGCACCAGCAGCAACCGCTTGTTAGCCACGTACTCGCTCAAGGTCTCGGTCAAGGGGCGATTGCTATCTTCCCGCACGCCGAGGGTGGCGGCGACGAGTGAGGCGATATGGCTGCCCTCGGTGAGGGTGTCCAGTTGGATTTGATATACGCCATTGGGGTAACGGTCCAGCAGGCTGTCGGCCACCTCGATAGAGAGGCGGGTTTTGCCCACCCCGCCCGGCCCCACCATGGTCACCAGCCGCGACCGCCCCAGTAGTCCGCGACATTCCTCCACCTCGCGCCCGCGCCCCACAAAGCTGGATAGCGAGAGGGGCAGGTTGTGGCGGCGATAGGTGAAACGCTTGCCTTGCCGCTGGCTGGTACGCTCGATTTGCTTGAGCGGCCCCTCGTGCCATTCCTCCTCGCGGAAAGGGGGACAGTCCATCAAGTTCATCAACTCGACCACTTCGGTCTCGTGGCGCAATGCCCCCCACTCAGCCAGCACGCGCACGATGGCCTTCACGTTGTCGTGGGTCAACCGCGCCCCTTGTGTGCCGTGCAGCTTCTTGGATAGCTCGTACTTGTCTATATACGCCGCCTCCGCCAGCAGGTTTTGGGTGGCGCGTTCGCCGCTGCCGGGGTCGGCGTGGTGGAGTAGCTCCTTTAGCTGGCGGTGGAAGGCGGACGGGTTCGGCACACCGATGCTCCTGTACTCTGGCCGATGTTATATCTGGGTCAAAAGATAGGGTTCTGACAAATTGCTTCACTTGTAGAGGGGGAAGTTTCAATCCGGATTTTACCGCACCTGAGCGGATGTGTCAATTTTGCGGTGCGATGGGCGGGGGCAGAATAGGCTCACACAAAAACACAAAAAAACCCACAAAAAAAGCCTTTCCCCGCAAACGGGGGGCGGGGATAATAAGCATAGCAAAGACGTAACCGGAAGCACCAATTATACCAATCGTCATCATCTGCCGCCATCAGCGGCAATCTATATTCCGCAGCCCTTGGCGGGGAGCGAAGGAGATTTAGCCTGATGCGTACTCTGAATACTATCCTAGACTTCGATGTGCCATCGCGACCCGCGATTAGGATGCTGAACATTGTGGAGCGGCTACCCCGCAATCCCCAGAGCCAGTATCTGCGCTACCGCGAGTTGGCTGAGATTACCGCGATTACCTTGCATTGGAGCGGTGGACTTGCCCACCCCGACCATGATTACGACGAAATGGCCCAGATTGCGAATTACGCTCGCGCCCATATGCAGAAGGATTGGAGCAGCGACGGTAGCGGGATGTATGGTTTCGGCTTGATGTACCATCG
>JBBSEE010000869.1:0-1450 GCA_038239995.1 Chloroflexia bacterium
ATCAGTCTGTCTCCTCGTAGACCACCCGCTCCAAGCTGCGGCGGTCGGCGATAGACAGAGCGAAGATGACGGTCATGGTAATCGCCGACACCACACACCACTGGCACCACTTGTTCAGCACGAAGGCCTCAATCGCGGTGAAGTAGGCACTAGCGAACAAGCCGAGCGTGGCAAAAGCGAGTTGCAGGTTGGTGACCCGCACCAGCGCAGAGCCACCGAGCCGCAAACCAACCAGCGCAACCAGCAGGATGGCAAGATACCCACCCACCCCGAACACCGACACCGGAATGCCGAAACAGCTACCATACACGCTGTTGTTCACATCCTCACAATCGCCGCTCACCGTGCAGACGATTGGCCCGCTGGCGATATGGGTGTTGTACAGCGCGAGATAGCTCGCCACGAACAGCCCCACGATCGCCAGCACCGCAATCAGCATCTTGTAGATGGGGCGGGTGACCGCGTATTCGCCCGCCGCCCGCGCCGCCGCCTCTTGGTCGAGCTGCTCCAACTCGGCCACAAGGTCGGCCTTGATGTTGCGGCTGCGTTCGTTGTCGGAAGAGTAATCCATAAGCCCAATCCTTGCCGCTTGATAATTGCCAATCACCGGACAGCAAAGATTATACTCGCTACTGCCGATAGCGTCAAACCACCGCAAGGGCGGGCCGCCACCCGCCCTTACCGTAATCTCTATTCTTGATGCTAGATTCTACCTTCTACTCTCCTCACGGCGTGGTCACGCCCTTATACACGATTTGGCACATCTGGTCGCGCTGCACGTTGGCGTTGGGCCGGAAGGTGCCGTCGGGGTAGCCGTTGACCACGTTCTTGCTATGGGCGGTTTCCACAAACAGGTAGAAGACATTGCTGGGCGGTACGTCGCTATACGTCTGCCCCCCACCAACGGGGGTGACGAGGGCATAGTGGGCCGCGCTGACCACCAGCTTGGTGATTTGTCCGCGCGTGATGGGGATATTCGGCAAGTAGCAAGGGTAAGCCGCCCCCGCCGCATCGCACTGCGCCTGCGTGAACCCGCCGAGGATGCCCGCATGATAGCCCGCTTCGATGTAGGTATAGGCGTAATGGCTGGGGTCAACATCGGTGAAGTCGGGCGTGGATGGGGTGTATGGCGCGATGCCGAAGCCTAGCACCACTACCTTGGCGAACTGGGCGCGAGTGCTAGTCCCGCTCGGCCCGAAGTGGCTGGGGTCGAGGCCATTGACCACCCTGCGACAGTAGAGGTAGTGGATGGCGAAGTAGAAGGTGTTGCCGTTGATGTCCACGAACGGGTTGGGGCAATCGGTCGGGGTCAGCGTCGGGGTAGGGGTTGTGGGCGGCGTGTTCGTCGCCGTGTTCGTGGGCGGGGCGGGCGTGCTAGTCGGCGTATTGGTGGAGGTGAGCGGTGTGCTAGTCGGGGTATTAGTCGGGGCGGGGGGTGTATTGGTAGGCG
>JBBSEE010000870.1:0-1448 GCA_038239995.1 Chloroflexia bacterium
CGCGTGGCTGGAGCAGCAGGGGCGCGGCAAAGGCATGGTCAACTTCCGCCTGCGCGACTGGCTGGTTTCCCGCCAACGCTATTGGGGTTGCCCCATCCCCATCATCTACTGCGACGCTTGCGGGATGCAGCCGGTGCCAGAGCGCGACCTGCCGGTGCTGCTGCCGCTGGATGTCGAGTTCCGGCCCGGCGGCGAGTCCCCACTGGCCCGCGCCCCCCACTTCGTGAACACCACTTGCCCGCAATGTGGCGGGGCGGCGCGGCGCGAGACCGACACGATAGACACCTTTGTGGACAGCAGTTGGTACTTCCTGCGTTACACCGACGCGAAGAACGACGGCGCACCCTTCCGCCGCGACTATGCCGACTACTGGATGGCGGTAGACCAGTACATCGGCGGGGTGGAACACGCCATCCTGCACCTGATGTACGCCCGCTTCATCACCAAGGTGGCTCACGACATGGGGATGCTGACGGTAGAGGAGCCATTCGCCCGCTTGTTCACGCAGGGGATGGTGTACAAGGATGGGGCGAAGATGAGCAAGAGCAAGGGCAATGTCGTGCCCATAGATGATTTCACTACCCATCTGGGGGCGGATGCGGGCCGCCTGTACGTGCTGTTCATGGGGCCGCCCGCCGACGATACCGAGTGGAGTGACGCGGGGGCGCAGGGGGCAGCCCGCTTCCTAAACCGCCTGTGGAACACAATCGAACCCGGCGTTGACCTGTCCGCCAAGCCGAGCGCGGATGGGGCGGCGGGACTGGATAAGGACAGCGATGCCCTGCTGCGTATCGTCCACCGCACCATCGCCAAAGTAACTGAGGACATCGAACGTTACCACTATAACACAGTGGTAAGTGCTTGCATGGAGATGCTGAACGCCATCGCCGAGTACAAGGCGAAGCACGGTATCACCCCCACCTTCAGCGAGGCGATGACCACACTGCTGCTGCTGCTAGCCCCGGTTACGCCGCACATCACGGAGGAAATCTGGCACCGGCTGGACGGGGCGGGCACTATCCACCGCCAAGCGTGGCCCATCGCCAACCCCGACTTCATTACCACGCCGCAATTGACCATCGTGGTACAAGTCAACGGCAAGCTGCGCGACCGTATCACCGTCCCCGCTGAAGCGACCGAGGATGAGGTGAAAGCCCAAGCCTTGTCTAGCGACAAGGTGAAGCCCTACCTGAACGGCAATCAACCCGCCAGCGTGGTCTATGTGGCAGGTCGGCTGGTCAATGTGGTGGTGCGCTGAGGCATGAGGCACGAGGCATGAGTCTCCCCTCCCGCTGGGAGGGGCTGGGGGTGGGTGAGTGTAGCGCGACTCGCTCCCACCCCCTACCCCTCCCAGCGGGAGGGGAATCATCTTCGGGGGAATCATCTTAAACTGAAGCGCACCAACATAAAGCCTCTCCCAGCGGGAGAGGTTTGGTGAGGGAGAATGC
>JBBSEE010000871.1:0-1446 GCA_038239995.1 Chloroflexia bacterium
ATGAAGATTGCCTACTCCCCTCCCACCGGGAGGGGCTGGGGGTGGGTGCGGGCCACGCGGCTTGCGGCTGATGGACACCCCTATCTCCGCATTCGTCTGTCCATCGGCTTGGTCGTCAGTCAAGTTTTCTCCCCCAACCCCCCGCTGAGGTTATACTCTTTTGCTGCGGGCGGTGATAGCCATGGCCCGCGCGGCGGGGGTATCGGCCAGCGGTTGGCCGCCGCTGCCGACTTGGGGGGTGCCGACCACGGCGGGGGCTTTGCTCTGCTTGGGCACCAATATCAGGGCGGCGACGATGATGAGAGCGGCCACGAGAGTGATGACCAGCAGGTTCAGCCACGTGAGGTCGAGCCGATTGCCCGCTTCGCTGTTGAACGACACCCAGCTAGCCACCGCCTTGCGGCTCTTCATCTCGCGCATGGGTGGCGCACCGTTCCACACCGCGAAGGCCATGTTGGTGCTAGTCCCCTGTTCGATGTCCGCCGCTCCGCTCCCGCCCTTGTTGTAGTCGCGGGAGAAGACCACGTTCCAGCCCTTCATCATCTGCCCGTCGGCGGTGGTGATGTCGCCCCATACCCCCTTGCCCATTGGTATCATCCCCGGCGTGTCCGCCGCCTTGCAGATGCCATTGCTAATCAGGTTGTAGACGGGCGACTCGGTGGTATGGTTGGTTTCGATGGCCGCTTGGTGGCTGGCCTTCCACTGCCAGATGTTCACCGGCGCGTCGAGTTGGCCCATGCACTGAAAGGGGGTACTGGTACCGATAGTCAGCGGCCACTGGATTGCCACCGCGTCGGAGGCTTCGGTGTCGCTCTCCACCATGTTCATGGTATCGTCCGCCCAGCTGATCATCACCGCTAGCGTCTTGCTGTCGTCGAGGGCGCGAACGTAGATAGTGCGGGTACTGCCGCCGCTGGGTCGTACCATCTGCTGGGCACTGAGCGGCACCTCTACCGCCTTCGCCTGCGTCTTCCACAGGTCGGAGTTGGGGTCGGTGGCAGGCAGGCTGCCGTCGGCGACTGATACCGTCTTGACCGTAATCGTGGCCGAGCTTACCATGCTGAAGTTGGCGAGGCTGACCGCGAGGCTGAAGCCGACTGCGACAAGCAGGACTAGCTTGGGCGATAGGTGGCGGGCGCGGTTCTTCGCTTGCAGGAAGGCCATTGTTGCTCCTCTAGCGCAGCTTAGAGAGGTAATTGACGATAGTATCGAGTTCTTGCTCGGTCATTGGTATCTTGGGCATGAAGCTGGCATTCATATGCACATCCGGGGTGGGCGTAGCCTTGCCGCCGGGGGTAATGGTGGGGGCGGGGGTGGAGTAGAGCTTCAGGGCCATGGTCGCGGTCACGGACCAGAGGTAAGGGCCGCGCTCCCAGTTGGGCATCGCTTGGGGGTCGCGTATCCACCGTTTCATCCAGTCAGCGGTGCGTCGCCCACCCACTTGGG
>JBBSEE010000872.1:0-1444 GCA_038239995.1 Chloroflexia bacterium
TCATGAACTTCACCAACTTGCTAGAGCTTGATGACCTCGCCCGTCAGCGGCTCGACCCCGCCGCCTACGACTATATCGCGGGCGGGGCCGACGATGAGGTAACGATACGGGAGAACCGCGCCGCGTTCGGTCGCTGGCGGTTGCGCCCCCGCTACCTTGTGGATGTGAGCAAGGTTGACCTCAGCACCGCCGTCCTCGGCCAGTCCATCAACTTCCCGGTGTTGGTCGCCCCCAGTGCCTACCACAAACTGGCCCACCCCGACGGCGAGCTAGGCACCGCCCGCGCCTGCGCCGCGACTGGCACGATTATGGTCGCCTCCACCGCCAGTACCTACCCGATTGGCGAAATCGCCGCGCAAGGTGCTACGGTCTGGTTTCAGCTATACACCTATAAGGAGCGGGCGATTACCGAGATGCTGATTGGCAAGGCGGTGGCGGCGGGGGCGACCGCGCTCTGCCTCACCATTGATGTGCCGCACATCGGCAACCGCGAACGCGACACCCGCAACCGCTTCACCCTGCCCGACGGTATCGTGATGGCGAACCTGCTCGATGCCGACCTCGCCAAGATGCCCCGCGACCCCGACGGCTCTGGCCTCGCCGCCTACTCGATGCTGTGGGACCCCTCGCTCACATGGGAGATGTTGGGCTGGCTGCGGTCACAGTGCCGCCTGCCGATTGTGGTCAAGGGGGTGATGACCGCTGAGGATGCGCGGCTGGCGGTGGAGCATGGCGCGTCCGCGATTATTGTCAGCAATCACGGGGGGCGGCAACTTGACAGCGTAGCGGGCACCCTCGATGTGCTGCCCGAAGTGGTGGAGGTGGTGGCGGGGCGGGCCGAAGTGCTGCTCGACGGCGGGGTGCGGCGGGGTAGCGATGTGCTGAAGGCCCTTGCTCTCGGCGCGAAGGTGGTGCTGCTCGGTCGTTCCATCTTCTGGGGGCTGGCGATTGGCGGGGCAGCGGGGGCGACGGCGCTTATTCGTCGAAGCCGCCAAAGAAGTTGATGGACTGGGAGTAGGCATCTTGGTTGGGCGTGTTGACGCCGGGGTTGCCCCGGAAGTCCGTCCAGCAGGGATGGAACGAGAAGTCGATGCCCATCGATACGGCGCTATAGTCGCCGATGAAGACGCCTTGCAGCGTCTTGCCAGTGACCGCGCCAATGCCGACGAATTGCACCTGTGGATTCTCGGACTGGCGAGTGATGCGATGGATCTTCCCCTTCGTCATGTCGCGCAGCCCAAAGCCGTTGTCATCATCCACGATGCCGTTGCGGGCATAAGCATAGTCGAGCTTGATGCCGTTCGGGTCGTAGGCGCGGGTATAGAACGTCACGGCCACGCGGCCCGCGAAGGCGGCAACGGCGGGGTACACCTCATCGGCGCTGGTGCCGACCTGAGAGGGGGCCGTCCATTTGGTGCCGTCTCGTGACGAAATGACGAAGGCA
>JBBSEE010000873.1:0-1436 GCA_038239995.1 Chloroflexia bacterium
ATCTCCGAGGCGTAGATACCCGCCTTAGCCAACGCCGCGTTGATGTCCGCCGCGTTGTTCGCGGGCGCGGTGGCGACGATGAAGCCCTCTGGGTTGACCACTGCGCTGCTGACGAAGGGCAGGGCGCGGATGATGTCCAGCGCGGGGGGGGGGTCGGGGACGCGCAGGTATATCTCCGCGCTGCGCTCATCGCCGCTGCGAAGCAGGTCGGCCACCGTCGTTTCGGTTACGAGGTTGCCTAGCTTGAGGATGGCGATGCGGGTAGAGACTTGCTGTATCTCAAACAGGTTGTGGCTGGTGATGAACACGGTTTTGCCGCTCTGCCCCAGCCGCATGATCAGCTGGCGAATCTCCACCACGCCAGCGGGGTCGAGGCCATTGGACGGCTCATCGAGCATCACCAGTTCGGGGTCGCCCAACAGGGCGGTGGCGATGGCGAGCCGCTGCTTCATCCCCAACGAGAAGGTGCGATACTTGTCGCCGCGACGGTCGTGCAACTCCACCAGTTGCAGCACCTCGTCTATGCGCGGGTCGGGGATGCCGCCGCTGACTAGGCTAAAGACCTTGAGGTTGTCCGCCGCGCTGAGGTGGGGATAGAAGACCGGCGACTCCACGATTGCGCCAATGCGGGGCAACACTGCCGCCAAGCTGGTGGTGATGTCCTGCCCGAACAGCCGCACTGTACCGCTGCTGGGGGAGATAAGGCCGAGCAACATTCGGATGGTGGTAGTCTTACCCGCCCCATTAGGGCCGAGGAAGCCGAACACATCGCCGCGCATCACGTTCAGGTTGAGATCGTTCACCGCGGTGCGGCTGCCGAACCGCTTGGTCAGCCCCTCGGTGTGGATGACCGCCTCGCCATCCGCCCGCGTATCATAATTCGCTTGCATCCTTGCTCCCTTCGCTTAAATCATTATCTAACCCTCTGAGTATATTATATGCCAACTTGTTTCAAAATCCAATAGGAGTTACGCAGTTGGGCAGGGCGTATGCGATTCGCCCCTACATCAACAGGCACAAATCCAGACGCAACTGCGTAACTCCTATCTAAATCCAAAATCTAAAATCTAAAATCTAAAATCGCCCTTGACCGTATCCGCAACCGCCGCCACGTTCTTGACCGGGCTGGACACGTCCACTGAACAGTCGGCGGCGGCCAGCCAGCGGGGGGAGCCGTCCACACGGTCGAGGTCGTCGTGTAGCTGCTGGCGTATCTGCTGCTCCATCCCTTCGCGTAGGGTGGCAAGGCTGACCCCACCGATGAGGGCCTTGTCGGTCTGGGGTAGCATATCGGCAAGGCCGGGGTTGCCCACCCCGTGTGTGGCCCAGCTAAGGGCGCGAACCGGATAGTCGCGCAGGTCGAGCAGCATATTGTTATCCTTGCACACGTGCAGGATGTTGAACTCCGCCTCCCCCGCCGCTTGCAGCACCTGTAG
>JBBSEE010000874.1:0-1432 GCA_038239995.1 Chloroflexia bacterium
CGGTCGCCGGTCATGCGGGCGACGGCAACCTGCACCCCTGCATCCTGTTCGATGCCCGCGACCCCCAGCAGGCAGCAGCAGCAAAGGCGGCGGAAGGGGCTATCGTCCGCGCCGCGCTAGCGATGGGCGGGATGCTGGCGGGCGAACACGGTATCGGCCTACTCAAGCGCGAATACCTAGCCGAAGCGGTCGGCCCCGCCGCCTACCAGATGATGCTCACCCTGAAACGCACCTTCGACCCCCACAATCTGCTCAACCCCGGCAAGGTGCTTCAGCCATGAGGCATGAGGCATGAGGCATGAGCGATGAATAGTAGTAAGCCCCCAGCGGGGGTTTGGGGGAGAAATGCCGAAGCGCATCAACGTGCATTCGACTACAGCGAACGAGCGCGAAGGGACGGTTCAACGGACAAATGGATAACATATATTCAATCCAAAATCTAAAATCCAAAATCTAAAATCGCTAGCCCCGCAGCAAACTGACCGCCGCCGTGTGCGCCCAGTCTAGGAGATAGCCGACGAGGAGGCCGACCAGCACGGTGCCGAGGCTGGTGAGGGTGAGAGCCGCCGCAAGGGGCAGCGAGGTGGGTTGCGCCGCGACCACTACGCCAGCATGGGGGGCAATCGGCGCGAGGGGGGCGGGTTGATAGAGCATCGCCACGATGCGAAGGTAGTAGAAGGCGGACACGGCACTGACCAACAGGCCAATCACCGCTAGCTCGGCGTGACCACTCTGGAACGCGGCGGCGAACACGCTCAATTTGCCGAAGAAGCCCGCCAGTGGGGGGATGCCGGTGAGCGACAGCAGCGACACCGCCAACGCCGCCGCCAGCCCCGGTCGTCGCCCCGCCAATCCGCGCAAGCCCGCAATCTCCGTTCCGCCCCCATCGGCCTGCTCCAACGCGGCGGCCACCGCAAACGCCCCCGCGTTCATCACCGTATAAGCGGCCAGATAATATATCGCCGCCGCCACCCCATCCGCACTGTTGGCGCAGACTGCCACCAGCACATAACCGGCGTGGGCGATGCTGGAATAGGCCAGCAGCCGCTTCAGGTTGCTCTGCGCGAGGGCCAGCAGATTGCCCCCCACCATCGTCAACACCGCCATCGCCCACATAATCGGCAGCCACACCCCCACCACACCCGCCAGCGCGAGGTTGAACCCGCTGAATATCGCGGCGAAGGCGGCGGTCTTAGTCCCCACCGACATCAGCAGGCTGACCGGCGCGGGCGAACCTTGGTACACGTCCGGGGTCCACATATGGAAGGGAATGGCCGAGACCTTGAAGCCGAGGCCAGCCGCCACCATCCCCGCGCCTACGTACAGGATAGTGGGTTGCCCCGGCGCACTCAACCCTTTCTGCCACGCGGCGGCAATATCGCGCAGGCCGGTGCTGCCAGTCGCCCCGTAAATCAGGGCGATGCCATAGAGC
>JBBSEE010000875.1:0-1429 GCA_038239995.1 Chloroflexia bacterium
GAACATTGATGTGGAGATACCGCTCGGTCGCTTCGTGGCAGTCACGGGGGTGAGCGGCAGCGGCAAGAGCACCCTGATTAACGAGATATTGCACAAGTACCTGTCGCACAACCTACACCGCAGCCGCAAGCGGGCGGGGCAGCACGATAGCATCGAGGGGGTCGAGCATCTGGACAAGGTGATTGATATTGACCAATCGCCGATTGGCCGCACCCCGCGCAGCAACCCCGCCACCTACATCGGGGTGTTCACCACCATCCGCGAGGTGTTCGCCACCGTGCCAGAGGCGCGGACGCGCGGCTACCAAGCCGGTCGCTTCAGTTTCAACGTCAAGGGCGGACGTTGTGAGGCGTGTCGCGGCGACGGCATCATCAAAATTGAGATGCAGTTCCTCCCCGATGTGTACGTCCCCTGCGAGGTGTGTCACGGGGCACGCTACAACCGCGAGGCGTTGGAGATACGCTACAAGACCAAGAACATCGCCGAGGTGCTGGATATGACCGTGGCCGAGGCGGTGGAGTTCTTTGCCAATGTGCCCGCGATATACAACAAGCTGACCACCCTTAATGATGTCGGCCTTGGCTACATCCGCCTCGGCCAGCCAGCCACCACCCTGAGTGGCGGCGAGGCCCAGCGGGTCAAGCTGGCCGCGGAACTGTCCCGCCGCGCCACCGGACGCACCATTTACATCCTCGACGAGCCGACTACGGGTCTACACTTCGCCGATGTGGAGCGGCTGCTGGAGGTGCTGCATCGGCTGGTGGATAGTGGTAACAGCGTGCTGGTCATCGAACACAACCTCGACGTAATCAAGACCGCCGACTGGATCATTGACCTCGGCCCCGATGGTGGCAGCAAGGGGGGGCAGATTATCGGGGTGGGCACACCGGAGCAGATTGCGGAGATGCCGCACAGCTACACCGGCCAGTTCCTCAAGCCGATGCTCGCCAACGCGCAATACACTGTTGCCCACGAGGAGTTCGACCGCGCCGCCGCCGATGCCAAGCTACTCGCCAGCCTGCCGAAGAAGAAGGACAAGCCCGCCAAGCCGACCAAGCCGCGCGGTCGTCGCCTCGCCCGCCCGAAATAGGTGGAGGGTATGCCCCCTGCCATCCACATAAGAGCCACGCAGCCCTCAACATCAAAGCCCCCAGCGGGGGTTTGGGGGAGAAATGCCGCCTTACATTAACGCCGAAGCAGCTACTAAATCAAAAGCCCCCAGCGGGGGTTTGGGGGAGAAATGCCGCCTTACATTAACACTGAAGGAGCCAGTCATGCTAGAGCCAAAACCACATCGCATCGCCCCCACCCTCCTATCTCACGCCCATCACCTACGTCAAGAACGCCCTCCCGCCGAGGCCAAGCTATGGGCGCAGCTAAGGAATAAGCAAACTGGCTTCAATTCCGCTACCAGCATCCGCTTAATCAC
>JBBSEE010000876.1:0-1429 GCA_038239995.1 Chloroflexia bacterium
AACGTTACCCTCCGCGTCGTAGACGAGCAGGGCTACGTGGTGGACACCATCCTGCGCGGGGTGAAGCGTGACCGCGGCGAACACAGCGTGGCGTGGGACGGCAAGGGCATCAATGGCCGCCCCGTCCCCATTGGCCGCTACACCATCGAAGCCAACGCCAAGACTTTGACCAGCGCGGCGGCCTCCTCCCTGCCCGTAGATGTGGGGATGAGCGGCATCGGGATTAGCCAGCGCGATGTCGAGGTCGGGCGGGTTCGCTAGCGCAAGGCGAGTTTGGTATGTTCATAATTTGACCCAAAATATGTTGAAAACCTATTGCATATTTTGATAAGATGTGCTATGATATATCCAACAGTATCAGAAGCCCCGCATCTATTGCTAGTAGTTCCACAAGAGGCGACCGATGAAAGCATACTCTATCTTCGCCGCTTTCATGGCGGTCTTCATCCTCGTCGGCTGCAACTCCCAGCCAGTGTCCAACCCGGCAGCGGTGCAGCCCACAACAGCACTAAACACCAACAAGGCCGACGACCCCACACTACTGCACCCTGATGTGGTCAATTGGCCGGTGCTGCATCCTAACGTTCCTGCCAACCCTGCCGAGATAGAAGCGGTCAAGGACGCAATTAAGCGGGCGGATAAGATTCAAATGGATGCCGAGTGGAATGGCTTCGATTATCATCTGTTCCCCACTGTGTACGTAGATGACCCAGCTGTTCCACCTTCTGACCGCCAGCGTCATTTCGTCCAACAAGTGATTGAGGCACAGGGCGATAAAGTTAAAACTCAGCTAAAAGGCGATGGTTGGCTGACCGTGATGATCGCAGGTCAACTAAACCTGAAGAAAGGCGATGAGAATTGGGCACGAGTTCTCGCCAAAGCTAAGGCGGCAGGTCGGGACGGTAGCCAACTTACCCCCGAAGAGCAACGCTCAATAGATGAGGGGGTAATCAATGGGGCAGGCAGCCCACCAGACCCCCAAGCTACGAGGCCGCCATATACAACTCCACCTTATGATTTCAAGCAAATCACTATTGACGGCAATCAGGCGGATGTCGTCTTCGATGATGGTATCGTGCTTGCTCATACTTTTCTTGTCAAGACGACGGAGGGTTGGAAGATTGCTGGTACAATTGTGCTGCAATCTCACTTCTAAGTGATTGCAGCACTGCGAAGGAGGGGGCGACCGATGAAAGCGAAGATTACCATCATCGTGGCGTTGCTCGGCCTCGCCGCCCTCACCGCCTTCAATCTCTACCTCAGCCTCAGCCGCCACGATGATACCCCTCAGTTGCATTGGCCCGACGCAGTGCCGGTTAGTTGGCCTGCCCTGCACCCCACCGACCCGCTCAACCCCGACGAAATCGCGGCGGTCTACAACACGATTACCCGCTCCGACTATGTGCAGTGGGATACGGGTTGGCACGGG